>QNFC01000022.1 GCA_003645395.1 Gammaproteobacteria bacterium | reverse complement strand
GCAAACCAGCGGATAGAGGATGAGCTTGGCGAAGAATCGGCACGGTTGCGAGCATTACAAGCGGTTAATCCGGCAGTTCGCGACGATGAAATTGCCGCTATCGGCGAACAGCAGTTGCAGCTGATTCAGCGATTGCAGCTAGTCACCATGCGCCTGGAAGGCTGCTGTGTGCTGATTGTCCAAAATTGATTTGCATGAGGGCTGGATAAAACAGGTGCCGCTGAGTGGATGCAGGTTGTCTAACCGTGGTAGAGAACTTAAAATTTGCGCCCCCCCTAAACTGTAGTGGGTTTACAGGTTATTAAGTTCTGACTCGTTGGCCTTTCTTTGGTCAATTTATGGAGACTTCTCTGAATGAAAATTAACTGCGCAATGATCGGTTCCGGCAACATCGGTACCGACCTGATGGCCAAGCTGCAGCGTAGCGATGTACTCAACCCGGTCTGGATGGTCGGTATTGACCCGGAATCCGATGGTCTGGCCAAAGCCAAAGCTGCGGGTCTTAAAACCACCTCCGATGGCGTTGATGGCCTGATTCCACACATGAAAGAAGACAATATTCAGATCGTCTTTGATGCCACCTCTGCCTACGTACATAAAGAAAATTCCGACAAGGTGCAGGCTCAGGACGCGGTAATGATCGATCTCACCCCGGCGGCTATTGGCCCCTTCTGTGTGCCCCCGGTTAATTTGCAGGAACATCTGGGCGCGCAGGAGATGAACGTCAACATGGTCACCTGTGGTGGTCAGGCGACTATCCCCATGGTCTACGCGGTGAGCCGAGTGCAGGATGTGGTTTACGGTGAAATCGTCGCTACTGTAGCCTCTAAGTCGGCCGGCCCCGGCACGCGCAAAAATATCGATGAATTTACCCGGACCACCGCTGGTGCCATCGAAAAAGTTGGCGGTGCGCGCAAAGGTAAGGCGATCATTATCCTCAACCCAGCCGAACCGCCGTTGATGATGCGCGACACTATCCATTGCCTTACCGAAACCGTGCCGGAAGAAGACAAAATCCGCGCCTCGGTTGAAGAGATGATTGTTGAGGTGCAGAAATACGTGCCCGGTTATCGCCTGCTGCACAAAATTGTCTTTGACGGCAATCGGGTTTCGATTTTTGTTGAGGTCGAAGGACTGGGAGATTACCTGCCCAAATACGCCGGCAACCTGGATATCATGACCGCTGCCGCATCACGCACCGCCGAGATGATCGGCGAAGAGATTATCAGCGGCCGTTTTGTGCCCTCCGCCGCGCTGGCAACCGCCTAACCACAATCCCTGGATAGCAACGGCCGGATAGAAATTCGGCATTGCAGGAGCAAAAGAAGATGGATCTAAAAGGTAGAAAAGTCATTCTGCATGACATGTGTCTGCGTGATGGTATGCACGCTAAGCGCCAACAGATCACCATCGATCAGATGGTCGCGATTGCTACCGGGCTCGATGAAGCCGGTGTGCCGATGATCGAAGTCACCCACGGTGACGGTCTCGACGGCTCTTCAATTAACTACGGCTTTGGCCTGCACACCGATGAAGAATATCTCTCGGCAGTTATTCCAAAACTGAAAAATGCCAAAGTTTCCTGCCTGCTGGTACCCGGCATTGGCACCGTTGATCAGCTGAAAATGGCGGCTGACCTGGGCATCAGCTGCGTGCGTGTGGCGACCCACTGCACCGAGGCTGACTGTGGTGAGCAGCACATCAAAATGGCCCGTAATCTGAACCTGGATACGGTCGGCTTTTTGATGATGGCACACATGGAAGCTCCAGAAGTTATTTTGGAGCAGGCGCAGAAGTTTGTCTCCTATGGCGCTACCTGTGTCTATGTCACCGATTCAGCGGGGTATATGCTGCCTGATGACGTGCGTGCAAGAGTGGGTCTGTTACGGGCCAATCTGGCCCCAGAAATTGAGATTGGTTTTCATGCCCATAACAATCTGTCGGTGTCGGTAGCCAATTCGCTGGCGGCGGTTGAAGCCGGGGCGAATCGCATCGACGGTAGCGCCGCTGGTCTTGGTGCCGGTGCGGGTAATACTCCGTTAGAAGCCTTTGCAGCAGTCACTGAACGTTGCGGTATCGAAACTGGGGTGGATCTATTTAAGCTGATGGATGTGGCGGAAGAGATTGTTAAGCCCATCATGGATCAGCCGGTGCGGGTTGACCGGGATGCACTCACCCTGGGTTACGCTGGTACCTATTCCACCTTTTTGCTACATGCTCAGCGGTTTTCAAAACTCCACGGTATTCCGGTTCGTGATCTGCTGGTCGAATGTGGCCGCCGGCGCACCGTGGCCGGTCAGGAAGATATGATCGAGAGTATCGCGCTGGACATGGTCCGAGAACGCGAAACCGCATAACCCCCAACTAAATAGCAGGCACCGTCAACATGGCAATGGATCAAGCAACTAAAGCACAACTGGCCGAGTTTCTCGAAAACGCCGAGCTGGAAGCCCGCGAGGTGGTCAAGATCACTGACGAGCACCCGGATTTAACGCTAACTGAGGCGTACGAAATTAATGACCTGATTCGTGATCGCAAACTTGCTCGTGGCACTAAGCAGGTCGGCTATAAGATGGGCTTAACCTCAAAAGCCAAAATGGATCAGATGGGCGTTAACCGCCCCGGCTTTGGCTATCTGTTTGATTACTTCGCCATTCCAGACGGCGGCGAAATTAAAACGGCTGAGTTGATTCACCCGAAAGTGGAGCCTGAAATTGCGGTGGTACTGAAAACCGCGCTAAAAGGGCCGGGGTGCACGATTGCTGATGTCTTCGCGGCGATTGATTTTATCTTGCCGGCGATGGAGGTGATCGACTCTCGCTACGAGAATTTTCGTTTCGACCTGGTCAGCGTGATTGCCGACAACAGCTCGTCATCGCGCTTTGTCACCGGTGGCCAATCGGCCACGGTCGATCAGGTCGACATGAAAACCATGGGCGTGGTGATGGAGATCAACGGCGAAGTGGTGGCCCTGGGTGCCGGCGCAGCGGTAATTGGTCACCCGGCTAACGCCGTGGCCATGCTCGCCAACAGCCTCGCTGAAAAAGGTGAAGAGGTTCCCGCCGGCAGTTTTATTATGACCGGCGCGCTGACTGCTGCTCATGCGGTTAAGCCGGGGGATTCGGTCACCGTTTCTTATCAGGGTCTGGGCTCAATCTCGGCACGGGTTGTCTGATGCCATTCCTGCAGGTCAATTTAATGGAGGGGCGCAGCGAAGAGATGAAGCGCGAGCTGATTGCTGAGCTGACCGAAACCGCTCATAGAGTGCTCGGCTCGCCGAAAGAGGCGATTCGGGTGCAGCTGATTGAAGTGCCGACCACAAACTGGGGCATTGCCGGCAAAACCGCCAAGGATTTGGGGCGCTAATCGCCCCTATTAAATCAAGTTAAACAAGGACTTATCAATGAGTGACAATCCCGAAATCGGCCAGTTTATCGACGCTGGTGGCATCAAAACTAACTATCACGATCTTGGTGAAGGCGAGCCAACCGTTTTAATTCACGGCTCCGGCCCCGGGGTAACCGGCTTTGCTAACTGGGCGAAGTCGCTGCCGACCCTGTCGGAAAAAATGCGCGTGATCGCTCCAGATATGCTCGGATTTGGCTACACCGAAACCCCGGAGGGTGCCGAGTACACGCTTGAAAACTGGGTGAAACACCTGGTGGGTTTGCTCGATGCACTGAATATTGAGAAAGCTAATCTCGTCGGCAACTCCTTCGGCGGCGCGCTTACCCTGGCCATGGCTATTGCCCACCCTGAGCGGGTCAATCGCATCATACTCATGGGCGCTGCCGGGGTGAATTTTGAATTGACCGAAGGGCTCGATTTTACCTGGGGTTACACCCCGTCGGTCGAGAACATGAAGAAAATGCTCGACCTGTTTGCCTACAGCCGCGAACTGGTTAGCGATGACCTGGCCAGAATGCGCTTTGAGGCCAGCAACCGGCCCGGCGTGCAGGAGCGTTTTGCTGCTATGTTCCCGGCGCCGCGTCAGCGTTCGATCGAGGCACTCGCCAGCGATGAAGACGATATCCGCAAAATCCAGGCCCCGGCACTGATTATTCATGGCCGTGAAGATGTCATCCTGCCCTACACAAATTCACTAAAAATGTTTGAGCTGCTGCCCAATGCCCAGCTGCACATGATTGGTAAGTGTGGCCACTGGACCCAGATCGAGCATACCCGTCGATTCAACTCGATGCTGATCGACTTTATTTGTGACGACCAATAGGAGTTGAATCATGGCGCTCAGTTTTGACCCAGCAAAAACAGCTCTGCTGTCGATGGATTTTCAGAACGATATTTCTTCGACTGAGGCGGCCTTTGCGCAGATGGTTGGCTTTGCTTCAGCTATCGCTGCCAGTGGCGTAATCCCTAATACAGCCAAATTGCTTGCTGCTGCCCGCGCCGCGGATATGCCGGTGATCCACATCGTTGTTGACCCGACGGTGGCGAGTCAGTTTCAGAACCCGACCCGCGGCGAATTCCTGCAGCTGTTGGGCAACCCGGATGCGGATCCGATATTGGTACCGGGCAGTTGGGGTGCGGCGATTCACGACGATGTTGCACCGCAGGGTGATGAGCCGGTGATCGGCAAGTGGGTGTTCAGCGCCTTCGCCAGTTCCAACCTCCACGAGACCCTGCAGGCAAAAGGCATTACCGATGTCATGCTTACCGGCGTGGTGACCGATTTCGTTATCGACGCCACCTGTTGGGATGCGGTGGATCTGGGCTATAACGTTATTGTTGTCGATGATTGCTGCTGCTCGGCAAATGAGGCTGATCACCGCCACGCCATTAAGAAAATGGCTGCGCGCAGTGATATTGCTATGCTGGGCGAAGTACTCGCTGTTTTGGGTTGATGTTGATCGGATAGTCTCGACAGTGGTTCACTAGCAGCCCTAGTTGAAGTAGTTGTATATAAGGAGAGAGCCGTGGCAAACATTTATAACGACGTGATTGAGACCATTGGAAATACTCCTTTGGTGCAGATCAACCGGGTTATCTCCGGCAAAGCGCGGGTGCTGGCCAAACTGGAGTTTTTTAACCCACTGGCCTCGGTGAAAGATCGTATCGGCGCGGCCATGGTTGAGGCAGCCGAAAAATCAGGCAAGCTGAAGCCAGATACTTTGTTGATAGAGCCGACCAGTGGCAATACTGGCATCGCGTTGGCGTTTGTCTGCGCCGCAAAAGGGTATCGATTACTGCTAACGATGCCCGAGTCGATGAGTATCGAACGTCGCAAGGTGCTGCGGGCGCTGGGTGCTGAGATTGTGTTGACACCCGCTGCGACAGGGATGAAAGGTGCGATTGCCGAAGCCGAACGGCTGCACAGCGAAAACCCCAATAGTCTGGTTCCGCAACAGTTTGCTAACCCCGCCAATCCCCAGGTGCATCGTGAAACCACCGCCGAGGAAATCTGGCGGGATACCGATGGCGAAGTGGACTGTGTGGTCGCGGGCGTCGGCACTGGCGGCACCATTACCGGTATTGCCGAAGTGTTGAAAGAGCGTAGGTCCGGGTTTAAAGCGGTTGCGGTGGAGCCAAGTGATTCACCGGTGCTAAGTGGAGGTGAGCCGGGGCCGCATAAAATCCAGGGCATTGGTGCTGGTTTTGTACCGGAGGTGCTCAACACTGAGATCATCGATGAAATTATTCAGGTTAGTAATGACCAGGCGATCGAAATGGCACGGCGCTGTGCAGCAGAAGAAGGCCTTCTGGTGGGGATAAGTTCCGGTGCTGCGATGACCGCTGCGGCAGATGTGGCGTCGCGGCCAGAGATGGCCGGTAAAACCATTGTGGTGATTATTCCCTCATTTGGTGAGCGCTATTTGAGTACCGCGTTGTTTGAAGGGCTGGAATAGTGCGATAGCGTTTTCTAGTATCTGTTCGACATCAGGCCCGGCTATGCCGGGTCTTTTGTTTTCGTCACCAATTTTTCTATACGAGTTTTAGCTGATGCGTACCTCACAATTCCTGTTGTCCACGTTAAAAGAGACCCCGGCTGACGCGGAGATAGTTAGTCATCAACTAATGCTGCGCGCCGGCATGATTAGCAAGCTAGCGGCCGGTATTTACACCTGGATGCCCCTGGGGCTCAGGGTGCTACGCAAGGTAGAGAAGATCGTTCGCGAAGAGATGGATGCAGCCGGTGCACAAGAGGTGCTAATGCCGGCGATTCAACCAGCAGAACTATGGGAAGAGTCAGGCCGCTGGGCAAAATTTGGCCCGGAGTTATTGCGTCTTACTGATCGGCACGACCGCACTTTCTGTTTTGGCCCTACCCACGAAGAGGTGATTACGGATATGGTGCGCCGAAACCTGCGCAGCTATCGGCAATTGCCGGCAAATTTTTATCAGATTCAAATGAAATTTCGTGATGAAACTCGGCCGCGATTTGGGGTGATGCGAGCTCGCGAATTTTTGATGAAGGATGCCTATTCGTTTCATCTGGATGCGGATTCTCTTGCCGATACCTACGAGCGTATGCGGCAGGCCTACTGCGCGATTTTTGACCGTACCGGGCTCACTTATCGGATGGTTGAGGCCGATACCGGCAGTATCGGCGGTCGCGCCTCGCATGAATTTCACGTGCTGGCCGATTCTGGCGAAGATGCGATTGCCTTCAGTAATGACAGTGACTATGCGGCCAATGTCGAGATGGCTACTAGCCTGATTAGTGATGCGCAACTTGATGCCCCTGAGCAGGAGATACAACGGGTTGCGACACCGGGTAAGCGCGCTATCGGCGAGGTCGCCGAATTTCTTGGCCTGCCCCTCGATAAGGTGCTTAAGACCCTGCTGGTCAAGGGTGCGGAGTCGCCAGTCGTTGCGCTACTGCTGCGCGGTGATCATGAATTAAATGAAATCAAGGCAGACAAGTTGCCTGAGCTGGCATCGCCGTTTGAAATGGCTACTGAAGAAGAAGTCAGAGTGGCGGCGGGGTGTACGCCGGGCTCCGTCGGGCCGGTTGAGTTAACGGTGCCGATATTGGCCGATCATGCCGCGCTACAGATGGCCGATTTTGTCTGTGGTGCCAACAGCGATGATGAACATCTGACCGGGGTCAACTGGCAGCGTGACTTACCGTTAGCTACCGGTGTTGATTTGCGTAAAGTGGTTGCTGGCGATGCCAGCCCAGATGGTAAAGGAATCCTGAATATTGCGCGCGGTATTGAAGTCGGCCACATTTTTCAGCTGGGCGAAACCTACAGCCAGGCCCTGGGCGCAACCTGCCTTGATGAGCAGGGTAAAGACCGGGTGCTGACCATGGGTTGTTACGGTATTGGCGTGTCACGGGTGGTGGCTGCGGCCATAGAGCAACACCATGATGATCGTGGCATTGTCTGGCCGCAGGCACTGGCACCGTTTGAGATTGCGCTGGTGCCGATCAATATGCGGCGTTCTGAGCTCGTGCGCGAAACCACCGAAAAACTTTATGCGGACCTTATGGCTGCTGGGTATGACGTGCTACTTGATGACCGTAAGGAGCGTCCGGGTGTGATGTTTGCCGACATGGACCTGATCGGTATTCCCCAGCGGTTGGTAATTGGTGAGCGTGGACTCGCCGAGGGTAACGTGGAATATAAACAGCGGAGTGCTGAGTCGTCAAAAGATATTCCTCTGGTCGAGGTAATGGAACGACTCACAGCGGGGTAAATATCCCGGTTAGGCCGCTACTGGTGTGGAGTGAAGAGTAAAGGAGACCGGCACGTCGCAGGCATCTACCGGGCGATGACTTACGTTGTCCACACGGGCCATTTTGGGACCGACGTTTAACCAGGCCTCAAATTTTTCCAACGCCGACTGTTGTCCATAGGCAATGGCTTCTACTCGACCATCGGGCAGGTTCCGAACCCAGCCGGTAATACCGATTTTTTCAGCTTCGGCGAGGGTCGACTGGCGAAAATAGACTTGTTGAACCTTGCCTGAAATGAAGTAATGTCGCGCGAGCAGAGTCATTAATTTCTCTTAAATCCAGTGGGTGCTGGCGAATAAAAGGCGGCGATTGTACATGAGCGCGGCGAGCTAGTCTGGCTCGGATTGATCTGGCCGTTAAATAAGTACTGACAAGCAATTATCTGCAACGTGAAGATGGAGGCTGGGCCACCTAAAAGGGCTCAAACCGGGTGTAATCGGAACGAAATAAGAGATCTGAACAGGTAATTCGCACTTTAGACGGGTCCATGGATTGCCGAGAACTATTGTTGATATTGAACCTATACCAGCAATGAGCCACCAGGACCCGCTATGTTTGAACTTCCAACGCTAAGACCAGGTATTGACCCGACCTTGCCTGCGGATTTGAAACAGTTAAAGAAATGGATTAAACAGGGCGAAGGTCAACAGGTGGCGGTGAGCATCAGGCGGATCTACGACACACTGAAAGGGCTCAATCGGGCGCAACTGACCGATAAAAGCCGGTTTGCAATGTTCGAAATGATGGCGAAACCTATAGCCGACACGGTATCAAAGCTCGAGCATCACTATATTGGCCTTGATCAGCCCCTGCCGCTGAGCAACAGGAAAATCGCGCTGAGTTTAGGGCGGCTTATTCGAGAATACAGCTATGGATACTTACGGCTGGTAGAGGCTTCATCAGCTCTGCAAACTCGGTTCGATCGGTTTGGGATTCATGCCCTGGCACATAACCGGGTGATGAAATTGTGTGGTGAGTTGATGATGATTCATTACCGCGCTTATCTATCGTTGCCGAGCGGAGTTTGGCGCGATATGCATCAAACCTACCAGCAAGCAAAGTCGCTGTTTATTCATCAGGAATTGTCAGCGGACGACCACGATAAACGGACAGTTGAAGAAGAATACCTGGTGGCGCTTTTGTGTGATCTGGTTGATCCCTATCGACTAGCCGTCGGCGAGGCAGACCTGGTCCGTGCATATGTTTGTGAGCACCTCATGCTGTGTAGCATTGAAGGGGTGGCAAAAAATAAGAGTATGGCGGGTCAGATGGTGGTGCACTTTGATATGGATATCGGTGCTCATGAAGCGAGTGATATAGCGCTGCGCAAAGATGAAGATGGCTTTTTGTTGAATACATCGTTGCTAGCCAGGCTAGTTCGTCAACAATTGCTAGATCCAGTTAATAGAACTAATGATGAAGTGGAACGCAATCAGCTAAAAAAGCATGTGGCGATGTTGCGGTGCCTGGTTGCGGCACTCCTGCCGCGAACTTCAGAAAATCGCAAACATAAACGTAATAGCGTGAAGAGTGAAATGTGGGTGCTGCGTGGGCTGGATGCGGTACACAAACACTTTGCGGCAGCCTCGGTGGAGATGGACTCGATTCTCTCACTAGAAATGGTCTCTAACGGTGAGTGCTCGGTAGATGTTGCGCAACCATGGGCCAGTCCAATGCATCAATGGCGGTTGTCGAACGAGAGCGAAGGTGGATTTGCCATGGTGCTTGAAAGTGCTCGGCGAGAAAAGATTTCGATTGGTGATTTACTTGCCACAGCGAGTAGCCCTGACGGGCCGTGGCAGACCTCAGTCGTAAAGCGGGTGCGCTATCGCAGTGATGAGGAATTGGTTGTCGGCATGGAGAAGCTTGTCGGGCATGCTGACGCGGTGATGGTGTCAGCATCCAGCGCGCCGGACGTCAATTTGCAGGGATTGTTGCATCGCAAAAAAGCTAAAGGAGGCGAGTATGTCTCGTTGTTGTTGCCGTGGGGACCCTGGCAATCTGGAGATTTTGTCACCCTTGAAAAAGTTGGGGCGCTCCAGTTGGGTAAACTGTTAGAGATAGCTGGCGAGTTTGAGTTGTTTGCGGTGACTGCCTGCTAATGTGAATTCATCTTCTAAGATGATGTGATTCCGACGGTTTCCGGTTGTTGATCACTACGGTTATTCCCATTTTGCCAGACCAGGGGTAACCTCTACAGCACTTTTAACGCCTTCGATAAGGAACCCGACGAATGGCACTGGAAATTTGGCATAACCCGCGCTGTAGTAAATCCCGTCAGACCCTTGAGCTACTGCGTCAGCAGGGGCACGAACCGACAATTATCGAGTACCTGAAGTCCCCGCCAACCCCCGCTCGATTGAACGAGATATTAGCCATGTTGGGCATGGATCCGCGGGAACTTATGCGCCGGAAAGAGGCTGATTACAAAGAGCAGGGCATTGATGATGAATCACTCAGCAACGATGCGCTGGTTGCGGCCATGATCGAGTTCCCGAAACTGATTGAGCGCCCGGTGGTCATTAACGGCGATAAGGCTGCCGTAGGCCGACCCCCAGAGCAAGTACTGGAAATTTTGTAACGCCGCTTTGGGATTGCCTGGTTCGGACTAAATGTTGGCCCGGCGCGCAAACCTCGAGTTTCTACCCCCTCTAAAGCAGTTTCCGTAATACAGGTGCCCCATGTCTGCGAATGAAGTCCAGCTGAGTGAGTTGATTGATACCGCCCATCGTGTCGGTGAGCGCGCCGCCAAAGAGGCGGTGACGATGGAGAAAAATTGCCGTATCTCTGATGAGCTGATGGCGGACATGGTCCACGGCAATCTGGTTAATATTCTTCAGCCTAAACGTTTTGGTGGCCTGGAGCTAGGCTTTCCCGCTTTTGTGCGAGTCGGTGAAGTGCTTTCCAGTTACAACGTTTCTGCCGGTTGGGTGCAGTGTTTGCTGGGTATCCATCACTACTGGGGCGCGCTCTTAAATCCACAACTGCAGGAAGAACTCTGGGGTGATGACCCGCACCGAATGTTTGCCGACGTGTTTGCGCCGGTGGGGAAAGTCGAAATAGTAGAGGATGGATATCTGCTCTCCGGCGAATGGAAATTTGCGAGTGGCGTGCTCTGGTCAGATTACGTTGCCCTTGGAGGCATGGTCCACGGTGCCGGACCTGGTGGGGAGCCCGAGTTCCGAATGTTCTTTGTGCCCAAAGGCGAATTCGAAATTCTCGATGATTGGGATACGTTAGGGCTTAAGGGCACTGCCAGCTGTGGCATCCGCGTTGAAAAAGCTTTTGTGCCAACTTATCGAACCATGGAAGCTGGAACCGTCTTTGCGCACTCGGCCCCGCCTCCCGGGCAGAGCTACAATCCGGGTCCACTGTATCGAATCCCGTTCGGTGCGGCGTTGGCGATTGCGATTGTTACGCCGAGTCTTGGCGGCGTTACCGGCATACTGAATTCCTTCAAGGAGCGCATGCGCAGCCGGGTGCCGCTGTTCACCGACGAGAGCCAGAACGACATGGTCACTTCGCAGGTGTTGCTGGCCGAGGCCAGTGTCCGTGTCGAAGCCATGCGACTGCTGCTTTATCGCTATGCCGACGAACTGATGGAAGTCGGCGAACATATGGCTGTCAATCCGGGCGATGATGTCATGGAGTTTCGCGCTCGGGTAACCGGCTGGCGGGTCCATATTGGCCGTGAGGCCCGGTCGGTCGGGGAGGAGTTGTTTGAACATTCCGGCGCCTTTGCCGTGTACGGCGGCAATGACGTGCAGCGGTTCTGGCGCGATCTTTACACCATGGCTTCACACATTGGTATTCAGCACGAAGTCGGCCTGCGCAATTACGGTCGTAACCTGGTGGGGCTAGAACCGATTGGTGGGATTGTTTAACAACACATAGGAAATGAATATGAAAACAATGAGCTGTGAGCAATTAGGGGGAGCTTGCGACACAGAGTTTCACGCCAACTCATTTGATGAAATGGCCGAAATTAGCAAGCAACACAGCATGGAAATGTTCCAACAACAGGATGAGGCTCACCTTAAAGCGATGGGTGAAATGAAGCAGCTAATGCAGGAGCCGGAAGCCATGACTGCATGGTTTGAAAATAAAAGAAAAGAGTTTGAAGCGCTGCCTGAGAGCCAATAGTCGGCTCCACCACCGCCTGGCCAATTGAATGCTGGCTTTATGCGCGCCAGCAAGATGCTGCTGATTGCCATGCTCCGGTGAAGTTAGCGGCGATTAGTGGATGAGGTCCCGCGGACCCAACATGCGTACCAGTTAGAGTGCCGTGTCAGATAATTTGGCCGTCAGAGCTAGGCAACTCATCCGTTATCTCGGTCTCACTGTCTTGGGAAGGTTTGCGGTCACCCGCTAAATAGGTATAGGCAGTAGGCACCACAAACAGTGTCAGCAGTGAGCCAATAATCAGCCCCCCGACTATGGTCCAGCCGATGGGGTGACGGCTTTCTGCACCGGCACCGGTGGCCAGTGCTAACGGGATAGCAGCCAGCACCATGGTGGCTGAAGTCATTAAAATGGGTCGCAGGCGTAGCGCTGAGGCACGGATCACCGCCTCAGTTTTGTCGATGCCCTGGTCCTGCATCTGGTTGGCGAATTCGACAATGAGAATGCCATTTTTGGTGATCAGGCCGATTAGCATCATCATGCCGATCTGGCTGTAGACGTTAAAAGTTTGTCCTGCCAGTAGTAGCGCGAGCAGTGCCCCGCTGACCGCCAGTGGCACACAAACCAGAATCACCAACGGGCCGCGAAAACTCTCAAATTGTGCAGATAGCACCAGATAAACAAATGCCAGTGCCAGCACAAAAGTGATGGCCAGTCCCTGACTGGACTTTTTGAACTCTCGGGATACGCCATTGAAATCAATGCGTGACGAGGCGGGGAGAATCTCCGCTGCGGTGGTTTCCAGGAATTCCAGCACTTCGCCGAGGGCGTAGCCCTGCGCAACGTTGGCTTTGATGGTCGCCGCCCGCAGACGGTCGAAATGGTTCAACTCTTTGGGGGAGACGGTTTCGCGCAGCTCCACCAGGTTTGATAGCTGCACCAGCTCACCACCACGACCGCGCACATAGATTGAGGTCAGGTCAGTAGGGTTGGTACGATCTTCATCTGCCAGTTTGACGATCACTTCGTATTGTTCGCCGGCGCGTTTGAAACGGGTTACCTCGCGGCCGCCGAGCAAAGTTTCTAGCGTGCGGCCAATATCGGCGATGGTAACCCCGACATTGGCGGCTTTGTCGCGGTTAACCGTGACCTTGAACTGGGGCTTATTCAGTTTCAGGTCGGTGTCGAGATTAACCAGGCCGGGATACTCTCGGGCCCGGGCCATCATTTTGGTGACCGACTCTTCAAGTTCCTCATAAGTGTTGCCCTGAATAACGAACTGCACCGGGGTTTCGCGGAAACCGCCGACCCCCAACGACGCACGGTTGATTGGGAATGCCAGTCCCCCCGGCAGTGCAAATAGTTTTGGGGCGAGTTCACGAGTGATATCGAACTGGGTACGAGTACGTTCGGACCAGTCAGTCAGGGTGACGAAACCAACGCCGACATTGATAGGCGCTGGCCGAGAAATACCTGGCGAGGTGACCATAAACGAGGTTTTTACCTCGGGGATGCTGCGGATGATTTCGTCCATGGCGTAAACCTGAGCCTCGGTGTATTCGAGGCTGGAGCCTTCCGGGGTGATCATCATTGCCACAAAGTCACTGCGATCCTCAAACGGCGCCAATTCTGACTCCAGGGCATTGAGTAAAAAGTAGCTCGCACCAGCAGCAATTACTCCGGCCAGCACCACCAGCGGGCGCAGTTTCAGCGCTCGCCGCAGCATCCGCTCGTAAAGCTTAAACAGGCTTTGCAACCAGCCTTCGGTGACCGTGTAAAAACGGTTATGGGTAGTGGGTTTCAGTAACTTTGAGCAGAGCATCGGCACCAGACTTAGTGCAACAAATGCCGACACTAACACCGCGCCCACCAACGCTAGCGCAAATTCCTGAAACAACCTACCCGTGGAGCCGGTCAGAAAGCTCAGCGGCACAAATACGGCGACCAGGGTGACCATCATCGCCAGAATGGCAAAACCGATTTCGCCGCTGCCCACCAACGCGGCCTGCTTTGGCGGCATACCTTCTTCTACCCGGCGGTAGATATTCTCCAGCACCACAATGGCGTCATCGACTACCAGGCCGATGGCCAGTACCAGCGCGAGCATGGT
>QNFC01000021.1 GCA_003645395.1 Gammaproteobacteria bacterium | reverse complement strand
GTACTCGCTTCCAGCAGCTGGTACGTAGTCGATACCGGTCACGTGGCCGTAGAACAAACCATGGGCACGGTCGATCTGGAGGAGCAAACCGCCGGACTAAATTGGAAACTACCCTTAATCACCAAGGCTTACGAATATTCTGCAAAAGAAATTGTTATTGATTTTAATGATTTAACACCAAAAGCTAGAGACAACCTCAGGCTTACGGATTTGGATATCAGTGTCTACTATCGTGTAGCCCCCGCCGCCATCGCCGAGTTGATGGTGAAATATGCACAGGCCTCCGGCACCAGCGAGGAAGCTCTATTACCCGCCTATGGGGTGGTCTATCGGGAAGGCCGCGACGTAATCTATCAGGAGGTCACCAAAATCGACTCCCTGGAAATGCATCGTAACCGGGATGAACTCCGCAACGGCATCGCCGAAAACCTGCAGATAAAACTGGACAGCAAAGACCCTGGCGTATTTGCCATCACTCGGGTCGCCGTCCGCGCCCTGAATACCGACCCAACCATCGAAAAAGCCATCCAGAAAGCCGTACAGGCCCAGAAAATTCTCGAAGCTAAAAAAGTAGAAGTAGAGATTGCCCAACGTGATGCGGAGATCGAAATTGCACGGGCACGAGGCATCGCCGAGGCCAACGCCATTATCAACTCATCCCTGACCCCTCAGTACCTGCAGCATGAACTTAACGAGGCGCTGAAAAAATTTGCCGAGAATGATGGCAGCGTGGTGGTGATCCCCGCTAATACCCAGGGGTTTAATATGATTCTGGATGGTAGTGGTTTAGGGAAGAAGTAATTACCCCCTTTTTTTGAACCACCCGACGCACGCTCGGCGGCGCGGGTTGATTTCCAAGGGACTGCGAGCTAAATACCCACACATGTCGTCTGGCAGCTAACATTGCTAACATCGAGAAAATAGAAGTAGGAGCCGGATTACATCGAAAGAGGAGATTGTTATGTCAACAACAAGTCACGATTGGTTAGTACTTCTTCGGGTTCGATTCCCGCACATCCTTGACGCTGCAGAACAGTCATTTGAAGCACCCCCACGGGCGGATGTCTGGCGTTTTGGCCCAGAAAACTCCTCGTTCAATGACCTGGGTTTGCCAAATTTTCGTTCCGAGACCTGGGGAGGTTTTGCCCTTTACCATGATCGTGAAACGGCAGAGGCCGTGGTGGCCGCGCCCAGAGACAGTCTTCCCTTTCTCACCGACGCAGTTGAAGCCTGGTGTGGACTGCTGCTGCCTGTAACGCACCGAGGGGAAGTCGACCTGCGCGGTCAGGTCGAGTCTGATAGCGCGATCCAAACGGTTGACCAAGACCCAGGTGGGCCATTAGTTGTTGTAACGACCGCTGGCTACCTTTCACGCGAGCCAGACCAGATACCACGGATCGTAGATTTCAATGCTCGAGCTAGCAAAGCACGTGACTTTTACAAAACTCTGGAGGGAAATGTGCGATCTAGCATTTTTTATACAGGGCATGATGGTCTGGACAATTTGACGTGCTCCTTCTGGCGAAATGACGCTGCCATGCAAGAGGCCGCCTATGATGCCGGATATCACCGTGATCAAATAAAGCGGCAGAATACACACCAGATGACTGATCGAACTTCGTTTACACGTGCACGCGTTCTCGAATCCTCTGGCACCTGGGACGGTAGCAATCCCGTCGATGAAATGTCATGAGAAATAACTGAGCTGCAAAGGCAGCTGCCTGCTATTGGGTAGAGCCTGAGGTTTGACCGTCGTACCCCTGCGCGGTCACTAACACTCACCCTCGACTCTAGCTTTAAATACCCAACATCTGCCAATAAATCTGCTAGAAGGCGCGGATGTCGTCCTCACCGAGCAGGCTGCTCTCCTGGTTGATGTCACGGCATTCCATCGCCACACATTCGGGCACACCGCGGTTTGACCAGGGCGGTCTGCTAGACAAGTTCGGCAGCCTCACCGCCGCCCATGAAAATCAACCGCCGTACCGGTCAGGTCAAACTCCTTCTAGCCACAGTCGCGTTAGAGCCAGTCACAAATGGTTATACTGCCAATCCAACATTCTGATCACTGCGCAAGGACTCTCCGATGAAATGGTTTTTTGCCCGCCAGAGCTTCACCTTTTTCTCTCTGTTTATCCTGTCAATCTCCGCGGCTACGGCATCAGAGGTGCTGATAGTTGACGAAAACGCACAGCAATATCAGCAGTGGATCGTTGAGATGAAGGACGCCGACCGCGGCCCCTTCAAACAGATTCGCTGGTTCTGCAATGACGGCCGGGTGCTGCCGCCCAAGGCCTACGCCTGCGGAGAGGGCGGCGGTCAGCAACACGGCCAATGGAGTGCCAGAACGCTGGAGCTTCGTGAGCAGGGTTACAAAATTGCTAATTTCCTGGCCGGGATTGACGGTCCGATAGTAATTAAAGAAGCTAATTTCAACGACAGCTACAACCAGACGCTTATCGAAAAATACCTGGTCGCTGCGGATGACGGCTGGATTCTGCGTCGCGCCATGTATTACCGGGGAGCCATCCAGGAAGAGGCAGAGGCCAGGGGCGGACGTCATTTGCTGGTGGCCATGAGTGCAAATCCTGAATGGATTGGGTCTCGCTACCCTGCCCTGCGCATCGGTGCGCGCTTGCTGCCGCACGGCAAGGACAGCGGTTCGGTGCAGAAGATTCGTCAGGTGTCGGCGTCTCTGTCAGAACAGGACTCGGGCTTCAAGAATTTGCGCGTAAAGATTCACGGCACACCGGATGCCGGGGACGCCCAACGGGTGCGTGATTATGCCGAAGGGGTCACCGATGCAGACTTGAAAGCAAAATACCTGGCACTGGCTGAGGACATTGATGCGGTCTACCAGGCGCCACCCCTGCCCCAGTTGCTGAACGCGGAGGTCGAGAAGTACACCGCCGCCCCCTGGCTGCAGAAGTTACTGCGGGATGCTGCCACTGCCTACGCCAGTGATACCAGCGCCGATAACCGCTATAAATCTACGGCCACACTGCTTACCGATCTGCGCGATGCCATTCCCCGCATCAATAGCCCCTCCGTGCGGCTGGATATCCTTGATTTGAGCCTTATCACCGAGGCTGAAAACTTTCGTGCGGGGTCCGAACTGCGTGAGCAGTTAGCACAGGCTACCCGGTTGCAACGTGTCGACTGGTTAGGGGCCGCGATCGACGCGGCCTACGGTACGGGAGCCATTAACAAGCGCGGCCGGGCGGAACAGAAAAAGTCACTGGCGAGCCTGCAGCAACAGCAGGTAAGCCTTGAGGAGTATATGGAAGCACTGGGTTATCTCGGGCTGATACCTGGCTGGGGTACCCAGGGGCTGCGCTACCAGTTTTACGAATCGATGCAGAAGCTCGCCATCATTGAGCCGATGGCCATTCTCTTTATCCAGGACCAGTTACGAGGTTCGCCGCTGCTATTCTATTCACAGGTGCTTGATGGTCTGCAACGGGACGCAAACAAACTTGCCGGTGTTCACCACAAGTTGTTCGGCAAAGAGATTGGCGTGGGGTTTCGCGCGCTGAATCCCGGGCTGGCACGGGGGGTACTGCATGCGCCCCAGGATTTGCAGGGAATCGCCAATTTTTCACCCGATGGTATCTATCTGTTGCCGGAGACCGTGTCCGACCTGCCGCCCATCGCCGGCATTATGACGGCTGGGGAAGGTAATCCCCTGTCTCATGTGCAGCTGCTGGCGCGCAACCTTGGCATCCCTAACGTCGGCGTCACCACGGCGGTGTTACTGACTATCCGCCAACACGATGGCGAGGCCGTGGTGATGGCGGTCAGCCCCGCCGGACTGGTGGAGTTGTCGAAAGACAGCAAGGAATGGGACCCACTGTTTGGCAAGACCGAAACGAGCCAGGAAGTGGTTATCCGCCCTGACATTGAAAAGCTAGATCTCAGCGTCAGGGGTTTTCTCAACCTGAATGACCTGAGCGCTGACGACTCCGGTCGCACCGTCGGCCCCAAGGCCGCCAAACTGGGTGAGCTGCGCAAGCATTTTCCTGAAGCAGTATCGCCGGGGGTTGCCATCCCCTTTGGTGTGTTTCGCGAGGCGGTGTTGGACCAGCCCTATAAAAACACGCAACAAACCGTGTTCGAATGGATGGTCGAGAACTACCGCCACATCGAGGGGCTGCCTGCGGGCTCACAGGAACGCAACGCCACGACCGACCGCTTTCGTGCCGAACTGTATGAACTGATTCTGCAGGCACGCCTGACTAGCGCTATGCAAGCGCAGTTGCGCACGACAATGGAGGAGGCCTTTGGGTCAGTGGACAGAGTCGGCGTTTTCGTCCGCTCCGACACCAATGTTGAGGACCTTGCCGGTTTTACCGGTGCCGGCCTGAACCTGACACTGCCTAACGTGGTGGGTTTTGACAATGTGGTCAAGGCTATTCCCAAAGTGTGGGCTTCGCCTTTCACCGCCCGCGCCTACGCCTGGCGCCAATCGCATATGGAGTCTCCGGAAAATGTCTATCCGGCGGTACTGTTACTGCGGTCGGTGCCCAACGACAAATCTGGCGTGATGGTTACTCAGGATATCGATACCGGTGATCGTGAAATCCTTTCTGTTGCGGTGAACGAGGGTGTCGGCGGCGCCGTGGATGGCCAATCGTCAGAATCGCTACGCATCGATACCCGGGATGGTTCAGTACGCGTTCTGGCTATGGCCACCGCGCCCTGGCGCAGCAACCCCGCTGCCGGTGGAGGCGTCGATAAATTGCCGGTAAGTGGTGATGAAAGTGTCCTGCAGCCGAATGAGATCACGCAATTGATCGAGTTTACCCAGGAACTGCCCCAGCGTTTTCCACCCATCACTGATGACCAGGGCAATCCCGCGCCAGCGGACATTGAGTTTGGTTTTCTTGATGGCAAGTTGCACCTGTTCCAGTTGCGGCCGTTCCTGGAAAGTCGCAAGGCGCGTGGCAGTGACTACCTGAGCAAGATGGATGCCTCTCTGGAAGGCAGCATGGACAAGGTCGTCAACATGCAGAAGATACCCGGTGAGTAGCGCGGTCCAGTGATTCGCTCCATCTTGTTTGTCATGCTGGCGCTGGTCGTCGGCGCCAGCGTCGCGCAGAACAAGGGCAACTACCCCTCGCTCTGGGGCCGCACTGACCCTGTCCTGCAGAAGCAGTTGGAAAACATAATGGAGACACTTGGCTACAACACGGCGATCAAAAATAAGAAACTGGCCGTTGCCCTGGTGGATATTGCCGACCTGAAAAACCCTCGGGTCGCTGCGGTGAACGGCAATACCATGATGTATGCCGCCAGCGTGCCCAAGCTGGCAATACTACTGGGCGCTTTTGTCGAAATCAGGGAAGATAATATGACCCTGGACAGCAAGACACGTCAGTCCCTGACCGATATGATTCGCTTCTCATCCAACCAGGATGCCACCCGCATGCTGAATTTTGTAGGCAAAGACCGCCTGCTTGAAATTCTGCAGTCAAGTGAATTCGGCCTTTACGACCTGAAAGGGGCTGGCGGGCTCTGGGTTGGCAAGGAATACGGAAAATCGCCCGCCTATCAGCGCGACCCGTTACACAACTTTTCACATGGCGCGACAGCCATGCAGGTGGCGCGTTTTTATTACCTGCTTGAATCAGGTCAGGTGGTCGGCGAGGAACTCAGTGGTGAGATGAAGGCCATGCTGGGCGACCCCGGCATTAACCATAAATTTGTGGCGGGCCTCCAGGGCTATAAAGATGTGAAAATCTACCGTAAATCTGGCTCCTGGAAACGCTGGCATGGCGACAGCGCACTCATCGAGGCCGGGGACACCAAGTACATCGTGGTCGGGCTGGCGGAAAATGTTAACGGCGGAAAATGGCTTAGCCGCATGATCAAGCCGATTCATGAATTGATGATCACGAAGAAGTGATCAACCTTTGCTCCTTTGCAAACTCACCTGCATGGTTGAGAGCCCTCGCCCTCACCGCAGTCCTGCTGTTGGCTGCAGGCTGTGGTCATCAGCCGCTCGGCCCCGACTCACATGAATCTCTCAATGCCACCCTCTGGACTCAGACTGCAGCAGAGTACGCAGCAAACACTACGCAGGCGTACCGACTTGCTGCTGCCAACCTGGATTTGGCACTGGCCGATGGCGCATGGACAGCGCTCCCCGAGCAACAGAACGACAGCAGCGATCTACCACCTGCTGTGCTGCTGGATATCGATCAAACCGTGCTGGACAACAGCCGTTACAACGCTCGCATCATTCTGCAATATGGTGAATTTTCGCAAGAAACCTTCCGCGCATGGTGTGAGGAGTCAGCAGCACCGGCTATTCCAGGCGCCAAAGCATTTGTCGACTATGCGGTCAAGAACGGCGTTACCGTCATTTATGTGAGTCGACGGCGGGAGAAATTGCGTGACTGCACGACAAAAAACCTGAAGGCCCTTGGTTTTCCAGTGCCTGATCAGCAGACCCTGTTGCTAAGCAACAAACAACCATCAACACAGAAAGCTTATCTGCGTAATGAGTTGTCTTCGCGGTTTCGCGTCCTGTTGCTCATCGGGGACAACCTGGGTGACTTTGTGGCTGAGTCGAAAGCAGATGCCGGCGCACGCCGTGCGCTGTCAAAGCAGTATGCAGACCGATGGGGGCGAGAGTGGATTATTTTACCCAATCCCATTTACGGCACCTGGGAAACATCGCTGTACGAGTTCGACTACTCGATACCAAGGGAGAAACGACTGACGCTCAAGCAGCAACACCTCGAGGAATAACGCGGCCAGGGACTACAGCAAGGGTTCCGGTTACAGCCAGATTGTGATTGCAGATAGGTTTTAGATTAAAGCAGGATTTTCGATCACTCGGCAGCAGCAACCGCCGCTTCATCGGACACGCGCCGATGCTCCCTTACCAGTAGAACGCCCGCGACTAGCCAACACAACACCAGGAAGACATTAAAAACGAAGAACCCCGAAGTGGATAATGCTAGCAGGTGCACGCCCACCAGCACGGTAATGGCCGCCAGACCGTCGCCCAGGCGCACATAGAGCGTATCGATGGCAGGCTTGCCGTGAAATTTCATGGCAGAACTGACCGGCAGCCACAACACATGGCGCGAGGTATTGTTTAGTGAATAGTCCGTGGCATTCTCGGCGATCTTCATCATCTTGATAACCACCAGTATCGGCAGCAAGGCCATAACGGTATAGGACGCCAGGGCAATCACCGGCAGAATCAGCAGGATCGCGGCGAATCCCCCGTATTTCAATAAACGAGAGGCGACAAAAGCCTGCAGTAGCAAGGCGATGATATTGACCCAGAAATAAAAGTTGCCATAAAAGGCAGTCGTGCCGTCACGGATAAATTCCAGCATGGAACGTTCGTCCGCGATACCCAGCCCCTGGGCTTCCACAGCGAGGGTCTCCTGAATGACCCGGAACAACAAATTTTCCCCGTTGGTATTAACCCAGTTGGTAAACAATGTGACCAGCGCCGCCAGTAGCAGGAACTTGCTGAACAACACCAGCCTGGCGCCACTCCAGATGCTGGTCTCTTTCTCTGGTTCAATACCAGCCGCCTCTTGCTGTGTGCCCTCGTGGCCAATTATGTCCTGATCGCTTTCCCGTCCGTCGACCAAACGTATCAGGAAGATGGAGGCGAGCAAAGGCAGAATGGCCACCAGCAACAGCGCTTCGGTGGGTATCAAGCCAGATCCAACCAGCTTATTCACCGGCCAGGAACCCGAAGCGGCGCCGGAAGTAGCACCGATGGCGATGAAGGGCAGCATGCGTTTGCCCCGTTCATCGGTATAGATATCCGCGCAGAAGGTCCAGAACTGGGCAACCACGAACACCCCGAACATGCCAACCCACAAATAATAAACGATGCCCGAGAGTGGCAAACTTTCAAAAAAGAAATTCGGTTGCAGGAACCAGAAGACAAGCATGTTGGAAATGCAGAACAGGGTCGCCCGGGTAAACAGGGTAACCCTGTCCCAGCGATCGGCCAGTTGCGCGTACCAGCCGACGACGAAAAGCAGCAAGATACTCTGGGCAAAGCTGGAATAGGCCTTCACCTCCATCTTCGACAGGCCCTTGATGTCCGACACGGCAATCCAGCCTTCCCGCAACGGTTTAATAAAGTAGTAAGCCAGCAGGATCAGAAAGACATTGGCGAACATCATTACCGCCGTCCTGCCTTCGCCAGGCCTTACTTCGGTAAAGAGTCGCAGGACCCGTTCAGTTTTAGTCAGCTGGGGCATCAGCTAAAAGCCCCTGGCGGAAAGCGAGTTTGCCTGCGGGTATTGATTCCAAAATTAGAAATAATCGGAAATCTCAGGTCAATTTTTCGCTTCCCGCCTATCGGTTTCAGGGTGAAACTACCGCGTGTTCCTTTTTGATCAGCTGGTGAATCCGGGTGCCCAGAGTCTGGTGCTGAACAGCTGAATTTTGCCGCAACACGTTGGATATCACGATCACCATGTACTGCAGATTAGTACCGTCAACTTCCTCTTCGATGATAGCCGCGGAATTCATGAAATTCATGATATTGCCGTGATAGGGTGTGCACTCGAAACCCTCTTCCGGCCCGCACTTGTACAGCGAGCCCGACTTGAAATAGACAGCCGCGTTCTTCAACGCAGGAGAGGATGCGTAGCGAATACGTCGCTCCGTCATATACAACAACCTTTTCAACTGACGGCTGCTCCATTCGTCCACCAGCACACCCTCCTCCATTTTCAGCAAAAACTCCATCAGCGTGCGCGCGGTAGCATAGCTGTTGCCGCCACCGGCAACATTCGCCTTGCCCTGGCGCGTAAAAAAACTGCCCTGGCGGATCTGGTCCAGTGGCAGGCCGTTAAGGGTCACCGGCGCCCAGAAGGTTTGCTGGAAAAGCTCCGTCAGCTCACTGCGCGGCGTGGATGAAAAAAAAATTTTAATCTGCTCTTCCGACACCGGATACTCCTTACCGAAGTGCCTGAGCAGCATGGCATCGCGCATGACCATCGCCGCCGCTGAGTTCGAACTCACGGAAAGCATCCAGTCGAGGTATTCCCACAATGAGCCCTGGTCGCCAATGGCAAGACGACGACGGACCAGCTCCCTCTTTTCGACGTTGAATAGCCGGACCGTGTGATGATCGCTAACTGAAAAATTATCTGCTGTCATCACCGTGTCGCGTAGAACCGCCTTGCGTTGCTCAAGATCGTCAGGCCAGGCATCGGCCAATGCCTGAAACAGCCCCAGTGCGACCAGTACCTTACCGACACTGCCCACATTCTGTTTATGGTCACCGCGGTACTCGGCGTAGCGCGGGTTATCGAGATCAGTCAAATCGAGCACGGCGATCCCGTAACGGTCAGCATCTTTACCCAGCAGCGCCTTGATCTGGGCGGTAAATGCCGAATCTGTAGGCGGTAGCGAAAGATCTTTACCCGCCAACCGTAAATCTACCTGCTCGGTTGCCAACATTGCTCCCGGCGGCTGGGTGCCGCCCTTCGCCAGGCCTTGGTTGGCCAGGCGAGCGCCCTCTACTCGCCGAATCCCGGTCTCCTCATAACCATCAAGGGGATAAGCCATCACCAGGCTCGTGGCAACAGACAGTGCAAAGACCATAAGTATTAAAACCAGCCGAGGCGTCTTATTCATTATTCAGTTACTCCATAACTATCTGGCTTGATTGAGCGATGCGTTACGCTCCTTAATAATAGTGATGAAAGGTGGCGTTAGCCAGTTCTAATCACGTTATTCCTGGCCACTTACAACCCTGGGTACAGTTCAAGGCATCGGCTCATTCGCACGCTGCGGTTGGTAGTACAATTATCACCATAAAATCACAACAAGAACTCCCTCTATGAGCCTGTCGGCACGCATATTTTTTGGCCTCTGTGCTGGAATCATCACCGGACTGTTTTTTGGAGAGCTGACCGCCGACCTGAAATTGATCGGCGACATTTTCGTCAAACTACTGCAGATTACGGTGCTGCCCTACATCGTGGTGTCACTGATTGCCGGCATCGGCCACATGCAACTGTCCCATGCCAGGCGCCTGGCCGTGCGCGGCTCGCTGGTGCTGCTGTTTATCTGGGCCATCGCACTGCTGATGATTTTCATCGCTGCGCTGGCCTTTCCTGACCTGGACACCGCGTCATTCTTTAGCAGCGGATCGTCACCTCCGCTCCAACAGACAGACCTGGTCGACCTCTACCTGCCGTCGAACATTTTCTATTCGCTGTCCAACAACTTTGTTCCCGCAGTGGTTCTGTTCAGCACTTTAGTGGGTGTTGCCCTGATCTCTGTCGAGAAAAAAAATGGCGTATTGCCGTTTTTTGACGGCCTTACCGATGCCCTTGCAAAGATCAACACCGCCGTCGTGCAGTTAACCCCCTACGGTATTTTCGCCATTTCGGCAGCTGCCGCTGGCACCATGACTATTGAGGAGATCAGTCGAGTTCAGGTTTATCTGGTGACCTATATCAGCCTGGCGTTGTTGGTGACCTTCTGGATATTTCCCGGCCTGGTGGCGGTTTTGAGCGGCATCCCTTACAAGGTTGTATTACGAACCTTCAGGGATACCCTGGTCACCGCTTTTGCCATCGGCAATCAGTTCGTGGTGTTGCCGCAGATTGCCGAAAACTGTAAGGCCCTGCTGCGGACGCGAGGGCAGACAGGCCCTGAAACAGAATCGGCAGTGGACATTATCGTGCCGGTTTCCTTCAATTTCCCGTCTCTGGGGAAACTGCTGGTTATATTGTTTGTATTGTTCGCAGCCTGGTTCACTGATACTGACCTGGACACGGTCGACCGCCTGGGTCTTGCCTTCAACGGTTTGTTCAGCCTGTTTGGCAGTATCAACGTCGCCGTGCCCAACATGCTAGATAGCCTGCAGGTGCCGGGCGACATGTTCCAGTTGTTCCTGGTAACCGGCATAGTCGTTGGCCGCTTTGGTGCTATGCTCGCGGCACTGCATATTATTGTCCTCAGCATTCTCGGCACCTTGGCACTGGCTGGCGCCCTGCAATTTAACCCACGCAGCCTGCTGCGCTACCTCGCGCTCAGCACACTGGCACTAATGGTGCTGGTCGTGGGCTTACGGGCTTACTTCATGGCCTTCGTGCCCCATCCACCAACCCGTAACACTGTCCTCGCAAGCATCCAGCTGATGGAGCCAAGGGTGGATGCCAGCATCAGCACTACCGTGCCACCCGTCAACCCAGCCCGACTGGCCGGTTCACGGCTTGACCATGTGCTTGATGGCGGGGTTTTAAAGGTTGGCTATCGCCCTAATAACCTGCCCTGCAGCTTCCTGACACCCGAAAATGAGCTGGTTGGCTTCGACGTTGAAATGGCTCACATACTGGCCGAGGATATCGGCGCAAAACTTGAGTTCGTACCCTTCGAATTTAACCAGCTGGATAGCATGCTGAAATCCGGGCAAATCGATCTGGCTATGTCCTGCATAGCCGGATTACCGGACCGTTACACGAAGGCGTCGTTTTCACGCGCCTACCTCGACCTGACACTCGCTTTTATCGTGCGAGATCACGAGCGGCACCTTTATCGCGACGTCGAAGCTCTCCGGCTCGAAGAGGAGCTGACCATTGCGCTGGTCAGCAGCCACTATTTCAAACCCCGCATCCGTTCGCTACTGCCCGACGCAAAAGTCGTGCTCCTGGAGGGAGCAGAGGATTTCTTCAATGGGAATGGCCAGGGTGCCGACGCGCTGTTGCTGTCAGCGGAAGAAGGCGCGGCCTATAGTTACCGTTACCCCGAATACACCGTGGTGAAAGCCCGAGGCGGTAAAATCCGCATACCAGCGGTCTATGCAGTACCCAAGGGCGACATAGAAACCATGGAGTTCATCAATAACTGGGTCTACCTTAAACAGAATGATGGCACCGTGGACAGGCTTTATGACTACTGGATGCTCGGCGGCGCGGCCAAAAAGCGGGAACGGCGCTGGTCCATTATCAGGGATGTGCTGGGCTGGGTTGACTAAGGTCATGCCTTCTTTAAATGGCCCGGGGGGCATTGCCAAGAGCGAACTTGAGATTAGTGCACTGCTGAAAAGACATCTAGTCACTATCGCGTAACGGCAGGCGCATCACTACCACGGTCTCCGCGCTGATGCGTCTGTCGATCGCCGTCAGCCGAGGGCACTAACGAACCGTTTAGACCCTGCCTTCTTGAATATTCAGCATCCACCGATAAACCTGCCAGAAGGCGCGAATATCGCCTTCGCTGAGCAAACTGCTCTTACGCTGAATATCAACACCTTTTCGATGAACTCCAGCGCATCGGGGTTGCAGCAGGCATCGAGCCACATCTATTTTGATCGCGAAAAACTGTCGAGATATATGGCTCGGAGTGATAACAGTGCTTTTTAAATCCGGCACAAGAGCTCGCCAAAAATAACGCTATTATCGATCCGTCATTAAAACCGGATCATCTACAGCAAGCACCCGTCCGGGTGCTCAAACTGCCCGACGACAGTAGATCACGACACGGTGATGATCGAGGTAGAAGACAGGGGGCAAGATAGATTCCAGACATTGTCCTTCGGTCAAAATACGTTAATAGAATAAAAAATGATGAGAAAACACAACCCTGATGAAAAACCGTCAAAGGCTGTTCAATTTTCAATCGAAATCCAATGGCCTAGTTACCGTATCGAATAATGCCTGGCTAACACTTTGGTTTTAAAGTAAATAATTATTGGCGCACTAATTGCAAAGTCCTGTAAAAAAGCTTTTTTTAATTTAAACCAACAGGAAATAGTAAAAATGAAAAATCTAATCAGTCTCTCTGCAGTACTGCTGGGCGCAGCCATCGCCTTACCTTCCAATGCAACGTTAATATCAGGCAATACCATCGCTGCCCCAGGTTCGGTGGTAGACGATGCTGCGGAAGGTGGCGCTGAGAATACGATGATTCAGGGTTTCAACGAAAGACAGAACGTCACTCTGTTAGACGCTATCACTGTGGATGGTGCGACCATAGCTGCGGGGACGATCGTTAGCAGTCATATGCTTTTTCTCAACACCAGGGGCAGAAGTCTTGTCGAGCGTGAGGGTCTTTTTGATTTCGACGGCATCATTCTTGGCGTCATGTCGGACTCACTCGGGCTACTCGAAGCGGCAACAAATGACTTGCTGGGGGCACTAGGCACCTTTTATCCCGGCAACTTTAGCGCCCGGGGCCTCGAAGGGGGATTCGACGGCTACACAGTCACCGGTAACAGCATTAACGTACAAATGCGGGTCACGGAACCCGGCGACTGGATCCGCGTGGTGACAGCAGCCAATGTGCCCGAACCCGCAACATTAGCATTGCTGGGCCTTGGACTTGTTGGTATCGGCACGAGTCGAAAAACCAGCAAATAGTCATTAACTTTCATCATCAAAAAACCCGGCGCTGATGCCGGGTTTTTTTGGTCTAAAAATCACTAGATTTCTAGCATCTCTCGATAAACTTGCCAGAAAGCGCGGATATTCCCCTCGCTGAGCAGGCTACTTTCACGCTGGATATCGATACCTTCCATTTCAATGCACTCCAGCGCATCGGGGTTTGACCAGGCCGTCTGCTGCACCAGCTCGGTGGCTTCGCCATCTTCCATGGAAATCAGCCCCGCCGGGCCAACCAGGTTGAACTGCTTCTGGCGGATCAGGTCCATCTCCGCATCGTCATCGGCATAGCCAAAATAGACCCAGACCAGCTCAAAGTTACCGACACCTTTGGGTAGCACCTGTCTCACCGCCAGGGTATTGGCGATCTGCTGCAGCACCAGGCCGGGAAAGATGGTCTGAATCACCGCTGATTTACAGTCTTCAAACTCAGGCCGCCCCGCCAGCAGGCTTGGATCGGCCAGGGTGTAGGTTTGGTCGTAACTGCTAATAGCGTCGGTTTCGTACTCACTGGTATCGTTTTCTGCGGCGCTATTTTTGGCGGTAAGCACGCTGTGGCGCAGGGTTGGGTCGAGGGAGATACCGCCTTCCTGACTAGAGCGATACAGCCCGAAGGTGCAGTGAAACAGGTGCAGCAGACTGGCGTGGTAGGGGTCACGCAGGTTCTCCGCATAAACCTTCCAGTTGCTGTTCATGTATTGACGGTGAGTACCAAGCAGCTTCACCGGGCGATTGAACAGGCGCTTTATATAGTGCGCAGCGGTTTCGCCAATATGGCTCTCTACATCGATAAGCGTGTGGTCAAAGGTGCCAAATACGAGCCCGTGATACTCCTCGACTTTAAGTTTCTGCAGGCCG
>QNFC01000020.1 GCA_003645395.1 Gammaproteobacteria bacterium | reverse complement strand
CAAATATGGCACTCAATGCCAAGAGATCTCAGGCTACACCACAATTAAGGCTAATTTACCTGTTAGGCCTGACCGGTGTATATACCGGAGTGCATAAACCGACGCCGGCTGCATTGGCCATTATATCTTGACTGAAAGCAGTAGCTCGGGTAGCCTTGCGATCCATTTTTTTGGCCATCACTTCTGGTCCGTAAAGCTTCCTCAGTAAGTTGGATTTCTAATGAAACGTACATTTCAACCCAGTCGAATCAAACGAGCCCGCACCCATGGATTTCGCGCTCGAATGCGTACCATAGGTGGTCGCAAAGTAATAAACGCTCGCCGCGCCAAAGGCCGCAAAAAGTTGATTCCATAATCAAATTTAGTCACACAAAACATTCAGTTATCACGCCGTATGGCTTGGCGTTCAAAAGAGACTACCGGCTGCTTCATCGACACGAATTTGATCGTGTGTTTAACGACCCGATTTCTATAGTTGTCTCGCCGTTTACAGTACTTTTTAAGGAAAACCAGCTTGATCATCCCCGGATAGGAATGGTCATCAGCAAAAAAAATGTGCGTCTCGCGGTAAAACGAAATAGCATTCGCCGTAGAGCTCGAGAGAGTTTTAGAACACACAGGTCTGGTTTGCCGAACGTTGATTTGATATTAATTGCACGTCGAAACATCACCGATTTTAAACTTGCTCAGATTGGGAGCCGGTTATCTAAGCTTTGGGATCGATTGGGTGCTAGCTAAACGAATCTTAACAGTTTTGGTAGTTGGCTATCGTTACTTCCTTAGTCCGTGGTTCGGCAACAACTGTCGATTTACTCCGACCTGCTCTGACTATTGTTTACAGTGCCTGCAACGCTTTTCAGCGACTCAGGCCATGTGGTTCACCTTAAAACGAATATCGCGGTGCCACCCCTGGTCCACCGGTGGACTCGACCCAATCCCCAAATAAGTGAGCCGAGAATAAGCCACTTCTACTGCTTGGATGCACATGGAAACCATTCGACTAATTCTGTTCGTCATCTTGGCTTTTTTGTTACTGCAAATATGGCAGAACTGGCAACAAGATAATCAACCACAACACGTCGAGATCGCCCAACAGGAAGAGTTTCCTGCTCCTCTTGTCGAAACTGAAAATACGACCGCCGAGCTAAGCCGACTTCCTGGCGAAGTTGTAGCTGCAACGCCAAATGCTCAAGCATCCGAATTAATCACTGTTGAGACAGACACTCTGATTGTCGAGGTCGATACCAGGGGGGCGATGCCACGCAAGATCTGGTTAAAGAACTACCCTGTATCGTTACAGGATCCTGACGATTTGACAGTGATGTTTGATAATGACTTCAACCACCAATTTTATGTTCAGTCCGGTGCCGTCGCTAACCCCCAAAATAAAAGTGCACCTAATCACAAGACGCTCTTTGATATCGAGGCTAGTGACTATTCACTAAAGGAAAGTGAAGACCAGGTCGAGCTTATTGCAACGGCTCGTTTGCAGAATGGCCTGGAGTTACAACGAAAATTAACATTTAGCCGGGGTGGTTATCAAATAGAAACCCTGACCACCTTAATTAACAACACAGACCAACCTTGGCAAGGCCGTTTTTATAATCAGCTACTCCGAACGCCGGGAGACGGCGCAAAACGATCGTTTTTCGCTCCAGCCTCCTATGAAGGTACTGCCTTTTACACAGCAGAGGACAAATACAATAAAGTCAGCTATGAGGACATTGCCGAAGAGCGGATGTCTGTGCAGACTGACAACGGTTGGGTTGCGATGCTCGAGCATTATTTTGTCGCTGCGCTTGTACCCGAGCACCCAGAACAGTTCTACACCAAAGAACTCGATGCCAGCCGCTTTGTAATCGGCAGTCTTGGTGAAAGTCAAACAGTTGCTCCCGGAGGCCAGGTGTTCGAAACGGCGACACTCTATGTCGGGCCAAAAGAGCAGTACCGACTTGAGAAAATCTCTCCCGGTTTAGAACTCACCACGGATTTTGGAATGCTGACTTTCCTCGCTCAACCGGTGTTTTGGGTGTTGAAATGGTTGCATGGTCTTTTTGGTAACTGGGGCTGGGCAATTATCGGGGTTACCGTGATTCTGAAAGCGATCTTTTTCCCGCTTTCAGCAATTGGTTATCGATCGATGGCGAAAATGAAAGGTGTACAGCCGAAAATGGTCGCGCTGCGTGAAGCTTACGCGGATGACAAAACTGTGCTTAACCAGAAGATGATGGAGCTCTATCGAACCGAAAAAATTAATCCACTAGGCGGCTGTTTGCCAATTTTGATTCAAATCCCTGTTTTTATTGCTCTTTACTGGGTTCTGTTAGAAAGCGTTGAATTACGCCAGGCCCCTTTTGTACTCTGGATCAAAGATTTATCTCAGTCTGACCCCTACTACGTGCTACCCATCATAATGGGTGTGAGTATGCTTATACAGCAGCGCCTGAACCCCTCACAGCTTGACCCGATACAACAAAAGGTAATGATGGCGATGCCCATTGTTTTTACCTTCTTTTTTCTTACCTTCCCTGCTGGCCTGGTGCTCTATTGGGTAGTCAATAATATTTTGTCTATCCTGCAGCAGTGGCACATCACGCAAAAATACGCGGCACCATAACCCCTCTAGGCAATGCTCGACCCAACGGTCGTACACACAGGCATCACAGATGGCGGCAGATACTATCGTAGCCAGGGCCACACCGCCCGGACGGGGAGGTGTGGCCATTGTGCGCCTGTCGGGTCCTGCCACAGCGGCCATTACCGCGCAGATAGCAGGAGCTGTCCCTCCAGCTCGTCAATCGGTATTACGCACCTTTCGGGATAGCGCCGACGAAGTCATCGACAGCGGTCTGCTGCTATTCTTTGCTGCACCAAATTCCTTTACCGGCGAGGATGTCGCCGAATTTCAATGTCACGGTAGCCCGGTCGTGGTCGACATGTTGCTCAGCCGTGCTACACGCCTTGGTGCGCGATTAGCTGAGCCCGGAGAGTTTAGCCAGCGCGCATTTTTAAATGACCGTCTGGATTTGGCACAAGCAGAAGCTATCGCCGACTTAATTGATGCTACAAGCACCCAGGCAGCCCGTGCCGCGCACCGTATGCTGCAAGGTGATTTTTCTTCTCGGATTCACTCGCTGGTCAAAGAGTTGATTGAACTGCGTGTCTTTATAGAAGCGGCGCTCGATTTTCCTGACGAAGAGGTCGATTTTCTGGCAGACAAAAGGGTTATCCAGCAACTGGACACCCTTGAGATCTCAATCGCTGACCTTTTAGATTCTGCACAGCAGGGCCAGTTGCTGAGGGACGGCATCCGGGCTGTTATAAGCGGACCTGCTAACGTGGGTAAATCGACCTTGCTAAACGCCCTGGTTGGCCAGCAGCGAGCCATTGTCACGGATATTGCCGGCACTACTCGCGACCTGTTACACGAAAGCCTGCTAATTGATGGGTTGCCAGTGGAAATTATTGACACGGCGGGGCTTCGAGTCTCAGACGATCCAGTAGAACAAGCTGGTATAGCGTTGGCTGAGCAGGCGATCGGAGACGCCGATTTACTGCTCGTTGTCAGCGAAGAAGGCGCTTCATCAGCTTCACTCGCGCCTGTACAGGACCTGGTTCACCAGCTACCCAAAAAACTCAGACAGATATCCATTATCAATAAAATAGACATAGAGCATCACCCTGCCAAAGTCGTTCGCGATGGAGAAAACGTTCAAGTCTACCTGTCGGCCAAAACCGGTGAAGGACTGGACTTGCTCCGAGCAGAGATAGCCGCTGCGGCGGGGTTTCGTCCGGAAGAGGAGGGGCTGGTTATCGCTCGCCGTCGTCATTTGGATGCGTTGTTAAAAGCCAGTCAGGCAGCCTCTGCGGGGCGTGGTGCACTGAGAAACTATGGTGCCGGTGAGTTGTTAGCTGAGGAGTTACGCAACGCGCAGCAGGCGTTGGGTGAAATTACCGGTGAAGTAACCAGTGACGATCTGCTGGGCAAAATTTTTAGTAGCTTTTGTATTGGTAAATAACTTAGATGATTGCTGATCAGTTAATCCCTGTAGTGCTTTGTTTTGGTGGGCACGATCCAAGTGGTGGCGCCGGCATTCAGGCAGATATCGAGGCGATAGCAGCGGGGCAGTGTCACGCTACGCCGATAGTAACCGCGTTAACCGAGCAAGACACTCAACAGGTCTATAGCTATCAAGCCGTCCATGCCGAAAGTTTGTTTGCCGAGGCTTCACGAATTTTTGCCGATATGAATCCCGCCGTAATTAAAGTTGGTATGGTTGCAAGTCAGGAAAACCTACAGGTTATAGTTGAGTTATCAACACAAAATAAGCACTTACCGCTGGTCGTCGACCCTGTTCTGGCGGCGACAGTCGGCAGCTCGCTCAGCGATGAATCGATGGCACACGGGCTATTAAAAGAATTAATTCCCATGGCCACCGTGATTACGCCTAATACTGAAGAACTGGCAAAGTTGACCGGTAAATCCGATCAACAAGAAGCAGTGGCAATGTTGTTAGCCACCGGCTGCAAAGCAGTACTGGTTACAGGCACTCACGCAGATACCCCAGACGTGACAAATACCCTCTATCGCCCCAACCAACCGCCGTTAGCACGAGAGTGGCCCAGGCTCCCATACTCTTACCACGGTAGTGGCTGCACGCTTGCAAGTGCTATCGCAGCCGGGTTGGCCCGGGGTAATGGCCTGGAACAGGCCGTCATTACCGCACAGACCTATACCTGGAATAGCTTGGAGCGGGCCAGTCGGCCAGGTAAGGGCCAATGGCTACCAAGACGGTTGATTTCATGAAGGAAATGCCGATCATTTCTGGTCTCTACGCAATCATTGATACCTCAGTCACTATAGATAGTGAATTGCAGTCACGTGCTGCGGCGGTGCTTGCCGGTGGCGCCACGACATTGCAATACCGGGATAAAAGCAGAGACCAGGGAAAACGTCGTCAACAGGCTCAACTACTCGCAGAGTTATGTCACGACCGGGGGGCGACGTTTATTGTTAATGATGACTATAAACTGGCTGCGATAGTCGGTGCGCAGGGTGTCCACCTGGGAGAAGATGATGATCAGTTGGCAGTTGCACGTGCGCATTTGGGTGAAGCTAAATTAATCGGTGTTTCCTGCTACAACCAGCTCACACTGGCCACACGGGCTCAACAGCAGGGCGCTGATTACGTCGCCTTTGGTCGTTGCTTCCCCTCGACAACCAAACCTGGAGAGCGTTATGTGACGGTAGCGCAGATTCGCCAGGCGCGCCGACAGTTAACCATTCCCATTGTCGGTATCGGCGGTATCACCGCAGGCAATACCAGAACGCTTCGGTTAGCAGGCGTTGACGCTGTTGCCGTAATCGGGGGGCTGTTTTCTGTTCCCGACAGTGAAATCGCCGCACGGAAACTATGTGAGCAGATGGAAAATTTGTGAAACAGTTGTTCCGCAAGGTTCAACGTCATTCAGTAATTTTCATCACACACTACGAATCAAGATAATCGGAGTTATTTATGACCAGTGAAGACCACGCCCTTTATCAACGTGCTTGCGAGGTAATTCCTGGCGGCGTTAACTCACCCGTAAGGGCTTTTAACGGCGTAGGAGGTGAGCCATTGTTTATTCACCACGCCGCCGGCGCCAGAATGTTCGATACCCGCGGAAAGAGCTATATCGATTATGTCTGCTCGTGGGGACCGATGATTATGGGCCATGCTCACCCGGACGTGGTTGACGCCGTTACTGCTGCTGCGGTGCTTGGTACTTCGTTTGGTGCGCCGACAACGGCAGAAGTTGACCTGGCAGAACTACTGGTTGAAATGGTGCCATCCGTCGAGCAGATTCGTCTGGTTAATTCGGGCACTGAGGCGACCATGAGCGCTATCCGACTGGCACGAGGGTTCACTGGCCGAGATAAAATTATCAAATTCGAAGGCTGCTATCACGGCCACGCCGATAGCCTGTTAGTCAAGGCGGGTTCAGGGGCATTAACTCTTGGGGTACCTTCATCGCCAGGTGTGCCAGCAGCGTTGGCTAACTTAACCCTTACCTTACCTTTTAACGACATTGCGGCAACTGAGCAGCTACTCTCTGAGCAGGGTGATCAAATTGCCTGCATTATTGTGGAACCCGTTGCTGGCAATATGGGTTGTATCCCACCCCAACCAGGCTTCCTGACTGCACTCCGTAACCTCTGTGACGCTCACGGCGTCGTGCTTATTTTTGATGAGGTGATGTGTGGGTTTCGCGTAGCGATTGGCGGCGCCCAGACGCTGTACGGCGTCATGCCCGACTTAACCACCCTGGGCAAAGTAATCGGAGGAGGATTACCAGTTGGGGCGTTTGGGGGGCGTACTGAGATAATGCAACAACTAGCGCCGGTAGGACCTGTTTATCAAGCTGGGACCCTGTCAGGTAACCCGTTAGCAACGGCCGCAGGACTCACGACCCTCGACTTGTTGCGCCGTCCAGGCCAATTTGACGAAATAGTAAAAACAACTGAAATACTCATCACCGGAATTCGTCAACTAGCGCAGAAACGGGCTATTCCACTGGTTGTTAACCAGGTTGGTACCATGTTCGGGCTATTTTTTACGGATGCGTCAGCAATTTTTGATTTTGCTGGAGCCTGTGCCAGTGACACCGACCGCTATGCAAAATTCTTTCACCTGTTGTTGCAAGAAGGCGTATATCTCGCCCCGTCAGCCTATGAAACCGGGTTTCTTAGTGCCGCCCATACCGAAGAAGAAATCCGTTTAACCTTGCGAGCAATGGATAGCGTGTTCCAACGGTTATAAGGAGCAGTGTTTGAAGCTGTTAACTAAGACATAGTTAATATTAATACGACTCATTGTTATTTGATATATTATCATCTCTCGCTTTACTTCTAACCTTACTGCCAGTTTGAACAGATTCAACACTCGCGGGTAAGACCATTGCAAGAGGATAAACAATGTTTCAAAAAACCTACTCACGCTGGGCCTTCATGGCACTGCTTGCGGTGTCCGGCGTTTCTGTTCAAGCAGATGAACTCGACGATTTAAAAGCGATGCTTAATGAAGCTCTACAACGAATTGAGCAGCTGGAAAATCAGCAGAACGAAATAGCAGTAAATCAGGAAGAGATCGTTGTAGTACAGGAAACCATAGTCGAACAGGTGGAAAACAGCGCCTCGTCACAACTTGCGCAATGGGCGGAAAGAACAACTATCGGCGGGTATGGTGAGCTCCACTGGAACAATACTGACGAGAAAAAAGAAATCGATTTACATCGTTTTGTACTATTTTTTGGGCACCAGTTTACTGACGAATTACGCTTTTTCTCTGAAATTGAAATCGAGCATAACGTCGCTGGAGACGGAAAAAATGGTGAGGTTGAAGTTGAACAGGCCTATATCGAATACGATATTAATGATTCAAACCGGGTAGCCGGTGGTGTGTTTCTGCTCCCCGTTGGAATCCTTAACCAGACCCATGAACCAAACACTTTTTACGGAGTTGAACGGAATAACGTTGAGAAGAATATTATTCCCTCCACTTGGTGGGAGGCAGGAGTGATGTTCAGTGGTGAATTCAGTGAAGGTTTTAGCTACGACCTGGCACTTCACTCTGGCCTAAAGGCGGAGAAGAACGGGGTTTTTACCTACAAACCGCGAGATGGACGACAAAAAGCGAGCAAGGCCGCTGCCGATGACGGTGCCGCGACTGCCAGAGTAAAATACACCGGCATGCCCGGGCTAGAGTTAGCAGCAACGGTTCAGTATCAGGGCGATATGACCCAGGGCGATTCATCGACCGATAAAGCCCAGGCCATGCTCTGGGAAACTCACATTGTTTACAACCATGGGCCGTTTGGGTTGCGCGCCCTCTACGCTGATTGGGACATCGATAGCCGCGATGCAAAGGCCAAAGGACGGGATAAACAAGATGGTTGGTTCGTTGAGCCTTCCTACCGCATCAATCAGAAATGGGGAGTGTTTACCCGCCATTCCAGATGGGATAATGATGCCGGATCGAGTTTTGACACTGAATATGAACAAACCGATCTGGGGGTAAACTACTGGCCGATAGAACAAGTGGTAATTAAGCTTGACTGGATAGACCTGGATGCACCCACTGGCAAGGATGATAACGAAGGGTTCAACCTGGGCATCGGTTATCAATTTTAAGTCGTCGCCTTTCGCAAAGGGTTGGCAGAATCGAGTGACACAGAGCATCCAATGGGTGCTCTGTTTTTTGTGCTGTTTGCCTCCCATGAGCTGTGCAACCGAATACCTCACCCGAGATGAATTTCTGCAGGGCGCATTTGATGATTCGGTTCCGCCACCCCAGACTGCATGGTTGCGTGGCGAACTACGTGAGGGGGTCAAACATATTCTCGGACACCGCTATTCATCGCTGCGTATTCGATTTTGGCGTATCGACACTACGCAACCGCGCACCGCCTGGATTCTCAAAGAAATTGGTAAAGAGCTACCTATAACCGTGGGCGTTGTGGTTGATAACGGTGTCATCGAATCTGTTCAAGTGCTGGAATTTCGAGAAAGCCGAGGAGGTGAAGTACGCTATCCGGCGTTCACCCGACAATTCGAATCCATGACCTTGACCGACCAATTCCAGTTAAGCGGTAATATTGACGGAATTTCCGGGGCCACCTTATCTGTCTCCGCTCTTAAACGCCTGTGCCGCCTGGCGCTTTATCTTCACGACTATGCCACAGCCATCGAATAATCAGCGCCGCGCTCTAGTACGTGCTCAACGCTGGCGAAAGTGGCACACCTGGGCCGGAGTGACCTCTGCACTGGTGCTATTAAACCTGGTTATAACGGGGATATTGTTAAACCACACCGACGACCTGGCACTGGACCACCGTTACCTAAACTACGCGCCACTGTTGAAATGGTATGGATTCAAACCACCAGGCTCGGCTGCACGCTTCTATTTATCGCCGGGCCAGCTATTGCAGTTAGACGATGCGGTATACCTTGGCCGTCAGCATATATTTGATAGCGAGGAGCCAATACTCGCCGCGTGTGAGTCTCAGCAGACACTAGTGGTGATTACACAGAGAGAGGCGACGCTGTTGACCGAGACTGGTGAGCTCATTGAGATCGTCGAAATACCGGCCCAACTTACCAAAAACATAGATCGGGTGGCTTGTACGGCGACCGGCCCGCTGATCGAATCATCCGGAGGACTGTTCTCGCCCGACGAGCTCTTTACTCAATGGCTACCCACACAAACTGCTACCGGTTTGAGCTGGGTTACTCCGGAACTACTTGACCCGTCAGAACGAACAGCAGCCTACCGACTCTATCACCAGCGTTCACTAACCTGGGAACGGCTGCTCGTTGATCTGCACAGCGGTCGACTGCTGGGGTTAACCGGTGTGCTATTAGTTGATGTAACGGCGTTACTGTTGCTAGCTCAGCTTTTGAGTGGTGCCTATCTTTTTTGGCGTACCAATCGAAAAATTTCCTGACTCTCAATTACTCCACGTCAGGAAATAGCGATTCTCTATCAAAAAGCTGTTCGATAGTTTCCCGCTGACGAACCAAGTGGTGACGCCCACCATCAACCATTACTTCGGCTGCCCGCGGCCGGCTGTTGTAGTTTGAAGCCATTGTAAAGCCGTAAGCTCCGCAGCTCATTATTGCAAGCAGGTCACCTTCCTGCAGTGCCAACAGCCTTTGCTGACCGATAAAATCGCCCGTCTCACAGATTGGGCCGACGATATCCCACTTCCTTGGCGGTACAGATGAAGGTTCCTCAAGGTTCTCTATGTTGTGCCAGGCGCCATAAAGAGCTGGGCGCAGCAGGTCATTCATCGCTGCATCAACTAGAGCGAAATTCTTTTCCGCTCCTGGCTTAAGCCCGATTACTCGGGTTAGCAAAACTCCCGCGTTGCCAACCAGACTTCGTCCCGGTTCGACTACAAGTTGCTCGGTACGTCCCTTAAACAGAGCCAGGAGTAGTTCGGCATACTCTTTAAGAGACGGCGCCTCCTCATCCTTATAACGAATACCCAAACCACCACCAATATCGATGTGGTGCAGGTGAATGCCCAGGCTGTGGAGTTGATCAACCAGGCCAAGCACACGAGTAACTGCGTCAGACAATGGCGCCAGATCAGTTAGTTGAGAGCCAATGTGACAGTCAATACCGATAGGGGATAAATGAGGAGAGCTGTCTAGCTGGGAATAAATGGCTTCAGCAGCGGCAATTTCAACTCCGAATTTATTCTCTTTAAGACCGGTGGAGATGTAGGGATGAGTCTTAGCGTCGACATCAGGATTTACACGCAATGCCACCGGCGCGATTAGCCCAAGTTCAGCGGCGATTTTCTCAAGACGAACTATTTCGCTGATAGATTCGATGTTGATGCAGCTTACGCCGGCGGCTAACGCCTGGTGTAACTCATCATCAGTTTTTGCAACGCCAGAAAATACCACTTGGGCTGGATTACCACCGGCAGCAATGACTCTCGCTAATTCACCGCCCGAGACCACATCAAATCCAGCGCCCAAACGGGCCATCAGATTGAGCACCGCCAGATTGGAATTCGCTTTTACCGCGTAACAGATTTGGTGAGGGTACGGCGAAAGCGATGCGTCGAGTGTTTTAACTGCAGTCTCGATGGCTGATCGAGAATAGACGTAACACGGCGTGCCATATTCGGCCGCTATGCCTGTAAGCGGAAGTTCTTCGACGTACAGCTCGCCCTGTGTACGCTCAAATGGCTCGGCCATCAGGTTCAAATCTCGTCAGTACTTTGGTTAACAGGCTCTTCTGGAAGGTAAAGTGGACCCATTTGACCGCAGCCCCCAACCAGTAGCAGTGCCGTTGTTAGCAGGGTGATTTTGCACACTAGTTGCCAGCTTTTCTTCATTAAAAAACGTCAATAATTGTTGGGTGGGGCGCAAGTATTGCCGTTGGTGCGACGAATTTCAAATCTGTGCAGATTGATTAACGCCGATAACCTCCCGAGAGTTACGCATGGCGGCGGTTAGTCTCTCCTCAATCGATTTTTTATATTGAAAATAGTGAATGCTTTGCAGAGACAGCTCACCACTTGGCGGTTGGGTCAATTCTACGTCGGTAATGTAGATCGGATAACTGTTGTCGTTTTTGCGATGGCTGAGTATTCGCTGGGCGACCTTGCGGTAAAGCTCTGTCTCCCATTCCAGTGATGAAAACTCCTCACCCTGGAAAATAAACGATAAAGCATGAGTACCGGTGGCAGAGGGCATAGCTAACGCAAGAATATTGATGACCTCTCCGCTTGCTTCTACATTTAGTTCAACCTCACGCTGTTGCCAGTTGCCGGCAGCGCTGCGCAACAGTTGGTAAAAGGTTACGGGAATATTACTGTCGCCGTGACGAGTCAGGTTGAGTCTTCTGACAATGTTATCGACGAACAGATACATGTGCAGCAGGTGACTCTGCAGGTCATGGCTTTCGGTAGTTTGCGTCAGGTAGGCCCCGCCCTCATCGAAAATGTGAAAGTGGGTGGTGGGACCATCGATGTGGATAAACAGTTGAATTGAACCCAGGGCATTAAGTTGGCTCATGAGCGATAGATCACCGATATCTGTGACCATCGTGTCGATGCAGGTAATCATGGGTCCGGGTGGTAATTGGCTAAAGACATCCACTAGAGCAGGGCGGGTTTCCAGTACTACAGCAGTGACGCCCGCCATGGTCTGTTCGATCAGGCCAAAACCGGCACCTTTAGCGTAAACTAGGCGGCGGTTATGTTCAGTGTTGCCCACAAAAATTTCGTGGGCGCTGGCAAATAATTGCTTTGTTCTTAACGCCGCTTGATTACCGTCATGTTCGGAAAACCCAAAAAACGTCGGCTCAGGATAATTTTTGCCATGGACTGTCAGTTCAGTCAGGTAGCGTTGCAGCGCCTGGTCAATAGCTGATTCGCCAACGATACTGTGGCAGGTAATTTCACCCCAGGCGGAGTGATAAACCAAATCCAGCCGACAAATGGTATTGAGCTTTGAATCGCCGTAGCTGAGAGGGTCAGAGCGTGAACTGGCCAACCGTAAACCCCTTCGCGAATATTCTGCAAAGGGCTCATGACCAATATTTACCAATACCAGTAGACGTTTGTAGCGGACTGGTGCAGCGAGGTCGCCAGTTGTGGCTTCAAGCACCTCTGGCAGGGGTAGTTGTTGCTCAATAAATCGATTTAACAGTGTGAGCTCTCGTCCGCCAAGTCCAGTCTGCCGGTCGTTAGCCAGCCAGCGCGTGTGATTTGCCGAGACACTGTTAAGCCAGCACCAAAGTACCAGCTCTACGGGTGTCGAAAAACGCTTAAGGGGAGAATTTCTTTTTCCAGCGTCTGTCTGGTCGTGAAGCAGCCATACGACTGAACCCGTTTTGGTGCGAACCTTGCGGATCAACAACGAAGCTTCGCGAGCGATAAGGGTTTGATTCCGGTTAACAATCTCAACCTTCCCTGGCTTACGCTCTAATGCGGCGTAAAGACGTCGCCCTAATACATGAAGGTCTGACTGGCTAATGGATGTGGACGACGTTCTCTGTGAAGCGAGCCGAGATAACCGGGTATAGCTGTTTCCCAGTTCGCGGTGAATATCGTGGGTTTCGACTATGATCTGACTAATTCGCCAGTGGTCACGTTGATCGAGAAACTCAAGTTTCGCTGGTGACCAATTCCAGGATGTTACATAACTGCGCATTAACTCACGCCTGAGGTTCCTTCGACGCGATTTCACTACAGGACTCTTACTGAGGTGGTCGCCAATTTTTAGATAAAAACAGTGCCGTAACAGTTCAGCGCGTTGTGGCTGTTTGCTGTTAACAAGGTAGGCATCGGCCTTTTCAAAAATTAGCAAGTAAGGGTCGAGCCTTTCAAGCTCAGTTATCCCTGCCTGAACCTTTTTTTTGTAGTCCAGACTTACCAGTTGAGTCTGCGGGTGTTCGTCAATGTACGCTTCCATCAGAATCATTTTCATCACGGATTTGTACGGGGAGTCGATACCCTTGAACACCTGCCACAGTCCTGCCCCGGTAAACTCTTCAACGGGAATGTTGTTTAGAGGCCCGAAGTCAATATAGTTTTCCAGGTGGACATTGGGCCACTGCGAGAGTTTTGCCACATATTCGTCGTAACGAGCTTCCTGATCTGCTGGTACGATCCACCACAGTGGCGGCAAACCGGCCAGTAATATTGACGTGCGATAAAACTCTTCTAACAGAAGGAAACGCTGAGCGGTGCCACTGCTATCGCTTGACAAGGTCAGTTGCTCGGCGGACCTGAACTGGTCTGGGTCAACTATAAAGAAATGTAGTTCTACGCCGGATTGTTCCGCCCATTTCTCGATTTTAGTGAACTTTTGTTGCAACAAAATTTTGTCAGATTCGGTTACCCCCGAGTCCATGCAAACCCAAACGTCGAAATCGCTTTTTGAGGTGAACGCAATGCTGCCACTGCTACCCATCATAAAAATTGAAATGAGTTGTCGCTGCCGCACGGCTAGGGATCGATATCTATAGCCAGTTACCAGTTTTGAAAGAGCATTGGTGGCGACGGTATCTGGCTGGTAGTTAAAGATGCCTTCAGGCACCTGATCGTCAATAAAACCAGGCAGTTCTGGGTTATTTAAGTGAAGCAGCGCCGGAATCGCACACAACAACTCCCATTGACGAACAGAAAGTGATTCATCCAGACGATCTAGCCGTGCGCGATTCACTTCCATGAACCGGTTTTCGACCGCGATCAGGTCGGCGGTTATGTCTGCCACGCTAACTCCAGTTGAATACGATGATTCGCAGCCAGGTTAGCGGCAGTTTTACAAATAGGTTTAACCCGAGCCGGTTCCTTTAGGGTTGGAACCGGAGGCCCGGTTGTTGTTACACTATGCGCCCTGCAAATATGGCAATGTAGCTCAGTTGGTTAGAGCACGGCACTCATAATGCCGGTGTCGGTGGTTCGAATCCACCCATTGCCACCACTTCTTTATTTTCCCTCGCTTTACCCCTCCAGCGACTCTTCGCTACTGAAAAAATCTGCCGTGCTGAAATATTTTCAGCACGGCAGGGGTCTTTATCGTCCGTATTAGCCAGCATTTTGAGTTTTATCCAAAATTACAGCTGGCTGGTTCATGGGGACTCTGTCCCAATTTAGTATCGATCAATCACAAGTCAGGAGTATCAACAAATGAGCAAATATGAACTAGAAGTACGTAAAGCACCTGTTGCTAAAGCTGTGGCGGTAGCCCTAACCCTTGGTGTGGCCGCGAGTTCAATTTCAATATCAGCATCTGCTAACCCCTTTCAGCTGAATTCTCTAGACGGAGGGTACATGCAGGTCGCGATGGAAGGCAGTTGCGGTGGTGACAAAGGTGCTAAGGAAGGCAGCTGCGGCGGCGACAAAGCCAAAGAAGGCAGCTGCGGCGGTGATAAAGGCGCCAAAGAAGGAAGTTGTGGCGGCGACAAAGCCAAAGAAGGCAGCTGCGGCGGTGATAAAGGCGCCAAAGAAAAAGGCAAAGAGGGTAGCTGTGGCGAAGCAAAATGTGGTGGCGCTGCCTGATTCAACTTAAATTCAGGTAACAAACTTGAACTCTTCATTAGCTAATATTGGTAATGT
>QNFC01000019.1 GCA_003645395.1 Gammaproteobacteria bacterium | reverse complement strand
GGGTAACCCAACAAAAACAGCGCGACTAATCACTGAATGACCAATATTCAACTCATTAAGACCCGGCATTTCCAGAAGTGGCGCAAGATTCGTACGATGCAGACCATGTCCCGCATTCACCACCAAACCCAGTTCCAGCGCCTGACTGGCAGCCAGAAATAGCCGTTGCCGCTCATCGGCGGTCAACGAGCCAAAACCGGTTTCTGCCAGCTCGGCATAACGACCAGTGTGTAGCTCGACCACGGTGGCGCCCAGCTGCTTTGCCGCAGCAACCTGCTCAGAATCAGGATCTATAAAAAGTGAAACTCGAATGCCTGCGCCTTGCAAGCGCTCAATAGCCGCTGCAACAGCCGGTGCATGAGCCACGACATCCAGCCCACCTTCCGTGGTTAGTTCCTCACGCTTTTCCGGTACCAGGCAACACTCGGCAGGCTTGACGCGACAGGCGTAGTCAACCATTTCTTCGGTGATTGCCAACTCCAGGTTTAGCTTCACCGGCAGCTTTTCAAGCAGCAGTTCAACGTCACGTTCCTGAATATGGCGACGATCTTCACGCAAATGAACGGTTATAAAATCAGCACCACTGGTTAATACGAGTAAAGAAGCCTCTACTGGATCGGGATATTCCGTTTCTCTTGCCTGCCGCAGCGTCGCGACGTGATCAACATTAATGCCTAGCTTCACCTGCATTCCCCAATTTGGTTTTTCCCAACTTTGAAAAAATCGACCATAACCGCCGCGACTCTAATGGCCGGGACCCCAGGTGCGGCCTGAGCAGTGTTCGCATCAGCCGTTTAGCTGCACCAAGCTGATCACTACTAAGCCGTTCCTGCGCTAGCGCCATCAACAACTCACCGGACACTTTCTCACCAAACCTGTCCCGTTCCTGCCCAACGGGCACTGCGCCTTCATCCGCTACATATCGGTAATCAGCATCGGCTACCAGTGGTTCGCCATGACAGTCACTCAGCAGATCCAGACCATAACCCAACTCGGCCAGCAGCTGTTTTTCAAAATAACGTAGCTGCGCTTCAAACTGCTGATGGGTCGACAGTAACGTCAGCATCTTCACATAATTGGCGTACAAACCAGGATGGGGATCGTGACGCATACAGGTGCGCAGCACTAGTTCATTAACGTAATAAGCGGCGGCCATCGACTGACCGGCCGGCGGTGTAATCATCTGTTCTAATTCCATACCTCGCAAGGTCTTTAGATCACCTTTCCCGCCCCACGACAGCAACAGCGGCTGAAAGCTATCCAGCAACCCTCGCCACGGCGATTTAGCCCGGCGCGCGCCGCGAGCCACCAATCCAACCCGACCAAAATCACGGCTCCAGATTTCAAGTAACGCGCTACTATCGCGATAAGGGTGGGTGTGCAGCAGATAACCTGGCTGACGCTCAATGATCGAAGGATTCATCTCCCCGTGTCAGACCGAATGACTCGTCAGCATATTCAAGACTGCGCACTGCCCGCTCATCACTGGTCCAGCCGCGTTTAACCTTAACCCACAGCTGCAGATGAACGGGGCCGTCGATAAGGGTTATCAAATCCTGGCGAGCGTCGCTGCCGATCCGCTTTAACCGATCGCCACCCTTGCCAATTAAAATTGGTTTATGGGCTGGTTTTTCAACCCAGATCAGCGCATCTATCTGCGTTCTCCCCTGGTCGCTTTCGAATCGCTCGATCTCGACGCTACAGCCATAAGGGATTTCATCGCCCAGTTGCCGCATGATTTTTTCGCGAATAATTTCAGCCGTTAAGAATCTCAGACTGCGGTCGGTAATCTGCTCATCATCAAATAGTGCGGACGCTTCCGGTAAATACTGTTCGACCACCGCCAGCAGTTCCTCAACCTGATCACCGGTTTGCGCCGAAACTGGAATAATCTGCCTAAACACCTCCATTTTTGCTAACCGATCAATAATCGGCAGCAGCAGGAGCTTGTCTGTCACTCGGTCAATTTTGTTAATAACTGCAATCGCAGGAATTGAGGACTGACTAATCAACTTCAAGACCGCTTCATCCCCGTCAGAAAGCCGCGTGCCCTGGACCATAAATAACAGCAGATCGACGTCTTTTAACGTCTCCGTTGCTGCTCGATTCATCGCCTTATTCAGTGCGCGTTTAGAACCAAAATGAATGCCGGGCGTATCGACAAACAAACTCTGTGCGGAGGTGGAGGTATGAACACCTAGAATACGATGGCGGGTAGTCTGCGGTTTGCGCGAGGTGATGCTGATCTTCTGCCCGAGGATTCGATTGAGCAGCGTAGACTTGCCCACATTGGGACGGCCCAAAATTGCCACGTAGCCACAACGAAAAGATTCAGTTTCCGGCATTGACTTGCTCCAGCACTAACGCGGCGGCGGCCTGCTCTGCGAGTCGACGGCTCGGCCCTTCGGCAGTGATCTCCTGTTCAAGCTCATCAACTTTACAGGCTATCCGAAACTGCGGATCACCACCCTGAACATGGGTTACCGGACCGTCAATCAAGCGGTATTCCGGCAGCGGCCGCTGCCGACTCTGCAAAATCTCCTGCAGCTGAGTCTTTGGGTCTCTCTGCTCATCCTTCTTATCAAGGTTTTGTAACCGTGTGGCGTACCAGTGTAGAACGATCCGCTTGCAGGTTTCAAAATCACTGTCCAGATAGATGGCACAAATAACCGCCTCTAACGTATCGGCCAAAATCGACGCGCGCTTGCGACCCCCGCTTTTGAGCTCGCCACCACCCAGGTTAAGGCAAGGCCCAACGTCAAACTCTGCGGCGACTTCTGCCAGCGTCTCTTTTTTAACTAACGATGCTCGTAACCGGGTAAGCCGACCTTCACGCCCGTCTGGAAATTGCAGAAACAGCTGTTCAGCAATGATGGTGCTCAGCAGCGCATCACCAAGAAATTCGAGCCGTTCATAGTGTTCTTTACCAAAACTACGATGCGTCAGTGCTTGCTGGAGCAATGCCGAGTTATTGAATTCATGCCCTATCCTGAGTTGCAGGCGCCGAACCGAATCGCTCAACCCGCTGGCACCTCGATAGGCGCATCGAAGACCATCACCGCATCGACGTTACCAAACAGAGGCACCCGATATTCGTAATAGACAGAAATCTCGCGCATTTTGGTTGTTTTATTGTATTCGACATAGAGATCGTCATACGTTGGTGTGTTAACAGCATTAATGTCGAACCGTTTATACAGCCCATTCCACATCTGCTTGCGGGTCATGGTGCCGATATCGGCTTCCTTTGATAATCCCTCCATTGCACTTTTTACACTGTAAAATTCGTTATAGCCGGGGAACAATTTCAGACCAGTCAAAAAGAAAAATGCGGCCACCGCAAAAATAATCACCAAACTAATAAACGTTATTCCACGCTGTTTATGACCATTCATATTAAAAAATCTCCTCTCAAAAAAGCGGGTAAATAAAGACTAACCGCCCAACAAACAATCAATGAATCCGAGTGCCGATACGCTCTGGATAAAACGCCATATCACCAAAATCCATACTCATCCAGACCAGGAATGCCCGACCTAGCAGGTTCTCTTCCGGTACAAATCCCCACACTCGACTGTCCGCGCTGTTATCCCGATTATCACCCATGACAAAATAGTGACCCGGCGGAACAATGACGCCACCATCAATAGTCGGCCGTGATGACATTGTTTGAATTTCATGCAACACCTCACCCAGCTGCTCGTCATAGGTGTGCACATCGCTCTCGTCGCTCTCACCCTCTACGGCGGTCACCTTTAACGGCTCGCCATTAATATAGAGCCGCTTCGCGCGATATTCGATTTTGTCACCCGGCAACCCAATGACCCGTTTAATGTAATCAACCGAAGGTTTTGGTGGGTAGCGAAATACCACTACATCTCCCCGCTCCGGCTCTCCGATAGGCAAAATTTTACGCTCAACCACCGGCAGCCGCAGACCATAGGCAAACTTGTTAACCAGAATAAAATCACCGACGATCAGGGTGGGCAACATTGAGCCTGAAGGGATACGAAACGGTTCAGCAACGAAAGAACGCAGTACGAGCACCACGATAATTACCGGGAAAAACGAGCGGCTGTACTCCACCAGTACCGGCTCGGCATCGGCCTTACCCGCCGCCGCCCGTCGCGGAGCAAACAGTAACTTGTCCAACCCCCAGATAACGCCGGTCACCAGACCAGCGACCGCCAGCGCAGTGGCAAAATCGAAATTCATGACTCTTTCCCTAGCTGCAACACGGCCATAAATGCTTCCTGCGGAATCTGCACAGAACCCACCATCTTCATCCGCTTTTTACCCTCTTTCTGTTTTTCCAGCAGCTTACGTTTACGGCTTATATCGCCGCCATAACACTTGGCCGTTACATTTTTGCGCATGGCTTTAACTGTCTCGCGGGCGACGATTTTTGCTCCGATGCTCGCCTGTATTGGCACCTCAAACATCTGCCGTGGAATCAGGTGTTTCATTTTTGCCACCAGTTCCCGTCCTCGGTTGGCCGCCTGATCTCGGTGCACAATCACAGATAGAGAGTCCACCGGTTCTTTGTTAACCAGCATATCGAGCCGTACCAGGGACGCAGCCTGAAAACGGCTAAAACTGTAATCGAAGGAGGCGTAGCCGCGGCTTACTGACTTCATCCGGTCAAAAAAATCGGTGACTACCTCACTCATCGGCACCTCGTAAGTCAACGTCACCTGCCCGCCCAGATACTGCATGTTTTTCTGCACCCCCCTCTTCTCTTCACACAGCCCCAAAACACCACCCAGGTGCTGCTGCGGTACAAAGATATTTAAAGAAAGAATTGGCTCGCGGATTTCTTCAATTTTTGAGGGGTTCGGCAAATTGGCCGGGTTATCAATTTCAACCACCTCGCCATTACGAGTAAGCACCTGATATTTCACCGTTGGCGCAGTGGTGATTAGTTCCAGGCTGTATTCGCGCTCCAGTCGCTCCTGCACAATCTCCATGTGTAGCATTCCCAGGAAACCACACCGAAACCCAAACCCCAACGCCTGCGAAGTCTCCGGCTCATATTGTAAAGCGGCATCATTGAGGCAAAGCTTTCCGAGCGCTTCGCGCAGCCCTTCATAGTCTTTCGAGTCAACGGGAAACAGTCCGGCAAACACCTGTGGTTTGACCATCTGAAACCCGGGAAGCGGCTCCTGCGCCGGTTTGTCCTGGCCAGTAATGGTATCGCCGACTGGCGCGGCATCAATTTCTTTGATCCCGGCAACCAAAATACCCACTTCACCCACATTCAACAGGTCAATCTGGTGTTCATGGGGCGTATGAATAGCTAATTTCTCAACGTGGAAATTCCGCCCGGTCGACATTACCTGAATGCGCTGGTGTTTTTTCACACTCCCCTGCATGACACGAATCAGCGACACTACCCCAAGATAGTTGTCATACCAGGAGTCAATAATCAGTGCCTGCAACGGAGCATCTGGGTCGCCTTCGGGAGGCGGGATAATCTTGACCAGCTCGTTAAGCAGCTCGACAACGCCAACTCCGGTTTTAGCACTCACCTGCGGGGCGCCTTCGGCGGGAACGCCGATAATCTCCTCGATTTCATTGATAACCCGTTCTGGCTCAGCAGTCGGTAAATCAATTTTATTCAATACCGGCAGCACTTCCAGCCCTTGCTCAACCGCTGTGTAACAGTTAGCAACACTCTGTGCCTCGACGCCCTGCGCGGCGTCAACCACTAACAGCGCACCCTCACAGGCGGCCAGCGAGCGAGAAACTTCATAAGCAAAGTCAACGTGCCCAGGAGTGTCGATAAAGTTGAGCAGATACTCCTGCCCATCCTCTGCGGTGAACCGCAGTGACACCGCCTGCGCCTTGATAGTAATGCCCCGCTCCTGCTCCAGCTCCATGGAATCAAGCACCTGGTTACTCATTTCCCGGGCCGTCAAACCGGCACAAATTTCAATGAACCGGTCGGCCAGCGTCGATTTACCATGATCGATATGGGCGATAATCGAAAAATTACGGATGTTCTCAGTGCTAACCATATACGCTCGGTTGGAATATCAGGAAGAGGCTATGCCGGTAGACCATCAATAGCCGGCGGAAAAGCGGGCTATTTTAGACTGTTAACAACGCTAAAGGGGCGTAACCGCCCCTTTAGCGTTGCAAGATGTTGCATTAACACATCCTCAAAGCGATACAGCAATAACTACCGCTTCAACTAGATCAACTAGTATTGCTTACCCGCTAGCCTCAGGCACTCGAATAGCCAGGAACACCGGTCCCTGACGTCGCTGGATTAGTACAGGCACCACCGCACCCGGCTTCAACGCGGCAACATGCTTGCGAAATGCTTTAACACTGCTCGTCGACTGATTGTCGACACTCACAATCACATCGCCTCGGCGAATTCCAGCCTCAGCCGCCGCGCCTTCCGCGACCTGCTGTACCAGCACGCCAACGTCGTCAATTTCCATGCTATCGCGTTGCGCTGCACTCAATTCGGCCACGATCAGCCCCAGGCGATCATCGTTTTTCTGCTTTGTTTTTATCGGCGCGGCGTTGCCATGATCTTCCGGCAGCTCTTCAATCGTTACGCGGATGACCTGCTCTTTTCCGCCTCTTAAAACGCTCAGCCGCGCTTTATGGCCAACATCACCCCCACCCACCAAAGGCGGCAAATCAGCGGAATAGATGATCTCTTCGCCGTCATAGCTGACGACAATATCACCCACTTGCAGACCGGCTTTCTCTGCCGGACTATCGGGCAGCACTTTTGCAACCAGCGCCCCCCGCGGTTGATCCATACCAAAAGACTCTGCGAGCCCACGGGTAACATCCTGAATCAACACGCCGAGCCAACCGCGCACCACGAAGCCCTTGTCACGCAGCTGATTGCTTACCCTCATTGCCACATCAATCGGGATGGCAAACGAAAGGCCCATAAAACCACCCGTGCCGGAATAAATCTGCGAATTTACGCCAACCACCTCACCGTCCATATTGAACAGTGGACCGCCGGAGTTCCCAGGGTTAATCGCCACATCGGTCTGAATAAAGGGGACATAGCTGTCACTTGGCAGACTACGCCCTTTGGCACTAACAATTCCGGCGGTTACCGAATGCTCAAACCCAAACGGACTGCCAATTGCGGCCACCCATTCGCCGACACGCAAGTCGCTGGGGTTACCAATTTTCAGCGCTTTCAGGTTCTTTGCATCAATTTTTAAAACAGCGATATCGCTACGCGCATCTGAGCCAATTAATTCAGCCACAAATTCACGCCGATCACTGAGCCGAACGATAATCTCATCAGCATCGGCGACCACGTGGTGGTTCGTCAATAGATACCCATCTGCGGAAATTATAAAACCCGAACCCAACGACCGCGCCGGGGCTATTGAGCCATCACGGCCGCCCTGTTCACCAAAAAAGTGTTGGAAAAAATCGTCCAGTGGCGTTCCCGGTGGGGCCTGAGGAATACCCCGACCACGCATGGGTCCTCGTTTACGTTCCTGCTTGGTGCTAATGTTGACCACCGACGGGCCTGCATTGTCAGCCAATGTAGCGAAATCGGGCAGCTCAGCCGCATTCACAAGGTTGCTACCGGCTAAGAACATCAGCAGGGTCGCCGTTAAAAAAGCTCTTTTTCGAATCATTGGCATACAATCTCTCTCGACTTTTCCGTAAAATAAATTTTCTTTTAATTCATTAAGTTAAATTCAATACCTAACTAATATTCATCATAACTTTCTGATAATAATTTGCTACGCAAAACAGCAAAATTACGTTACTAACGCCTGCTCAACACCCTGAAAAATATTAGCGGCAGTCAACGGCACTAACAGACTGCGCACAGCCACCAGCCAAGCCGCTATCGCTAACCCAGCAGCAGTAATCGCACCGACCTCACCCCCCAAAAAATGTCCTACCCCGGCCAGTGTTAACAACCAGATCAACGGTAAAAAATAGGCCAGTGCAGACATCCACAAAAAACGAGATTCACTGATTGTCAATCGGAGACGATTACCGGTCTGAGCACCTAACTGATTAGGCAATCTCAGCAACTTACCAACGGGCAATAACTTGCCCCATATCGCCCCGCCACAACCGTTACCCTGCTGGCAACGCTGACACTGTGAGCTATTATTTCTTTGCAACCATATATATTTCTTATCTGCCTGCTCAACGCGCGCTATTACCTCAATCACCGAGCTTTTCCACTGCGGGGGTAACCGGCTTTACGGAGTTAAGAATCAAGTTTAATGTCTCGGCAGGCACCTCCCCCATAACCGTAACCTGACGGTTGGCAACCATACCCGTCACGGCTCCCACCCCTCCCACATTTGTGGTCCGGCTCACAGAGCTGGAATCGTCCTGCAACGGTTCAACAAATACCGAGATGGTGGCCAGGCCATCAGAGAAAAGTAGATGATCAACCGGTTTTCGTTGCTCTCCTGCATTGCGATTTACCGAACGCAGCACGAACCCTTTAGGCAGTTCAGTTACTTTCCATTCCACTTCCTGGGAACTTCTTTCACTTTCTGCCCCGCTGGTACTTATCACTTCGTCGATGCCCGCCGCAAACTGCCCGTTTACATCGGGGTTGAAATCAACTCGACTAAAACTATATTGCTCAACAGCCTCACCCTGCTGGTTAATCATCACTGCTTTGAGTAACAACCCCTGATCACGTTCAGCCCAGAGTCGAAAGCCAAAACGAAAATCATCCATGGGTCTCACTTCAACAACTTGAGTGGGTCGATCAGCCACCCGCTCTGTTCCGCCCAAAGTAACGGAATAAAGCTCGCGTAGCGCCCACAGGCGCCGGGGTAACACCGCTGAAAACAGCACGTCTCTCGACCCAGGCAGCGCCTGAAATTGCCCACCGTGAGCAACTGAAACCTGAGACCCATGAGCGACTATTTCAATCGGGGGGCCATCAACGGCCTTAATCCGCACGTGTGTTCCGGAATCGTTGACCAGGTGCAATGCCTGCATGTGTCGCATTTGCCCACCACGCAAAAACACGAAATCGCCCTCATAAGTCAGGGTTTGGGCCGCCTGATCCATTCTCAGCAACCACTCTTCGGCGTGCTCTGCCACCGCAGCGCTGACCACCAATAGACCCAACAATGCCGCTACCACTCTGCTCATAATTTATCTAGCCTGCATAATATTTAGCGTTGGATTAGCGGGTCCCGGGTGCAGCGTTGTAACCAACCACAGTGGTATAAGGCAACAACTCCTGAGCCCGATGACCGACAGACTGCTTCGCGTGACTGGCAAGGTAAGCGTCAAATTTCCGTTGAAATGCTTCGCCGGCAAGCTGTTCATCAGCAATGGAGGTATCGGAGCCTACAGCCGCCAGTGAAACTGCCGGGACCGAAGATGTCATTGGAGCGGTCGCAACCGCCAGCCCTTCCTCCGGACCCTGCAGGCCACCGGGCTGCTGAAAAAATAATACCGTCACCGACGCCACGGCTGCTGCAATACCCATGCCCGCAAATTGAGTCCAACGCCTGGACTGTGGCGGCGGGGCAACAACTGGGCTTTGACTAGCTGGAAACAGCAATATCGGTTCAGCATCAATGGCTGAACGTACCCGGTCGACGACGTTCACCCGCACAGGGCTCTCATCAGCAGCGCCCCTCATCCAGTCACCTAATTCGTGATAACTCTGCCAGGTAGTACGCAATTCAGCGTCTTTAAGCAGACCATCAATCGGCGATTGCAAATCACCGGTATATTCACCGTCAATCAGCGACGAGACCTCTTCAAGCTTGGTTTTTTTCATCAAACCACTTCCTCTATTTCTGTTGTTGAAATAATTGGGCGCAATTTCTGATCAAGGCTCTGACGAGCCCGAAATATTCGTGACCTGACCGTACCAATCGGACAGTCCATCACCTCGGCGATCTCGTCATAGGTCAGCCCATCGAATTCACACATACTCAAAGCCATGCGCAACTCCTCGGGCATCTGTTCTAACGCATCATGAATTGTCCGGCGAATCTCTTCGCTGGCCATTTCTCCTTCGGGCGAGTTATCACTGACCAGCTCGAATCCCTGTTCGGTAGCACCAGAGGTGATATCAACATCACTACGCGGTGGCCGCCGGCCCGCCGCAACCAGGTAATTTTTGGCAGTGTTGGTGGCAATGCGATAGAGCCAGGTATAAAAAGCACTATCACCGCGAAAATTAGGCAACGCTCGGTAGGCTTTGATAAAGGCCTCCTGGGTGACATCCTCCACCTCGCTCCGGTCAGATATGAACCGCGACACGAGTTTGCCGATGCGTTGCTGATATTTGCGCACCAACAAATCAAAGGCGGCCTTATCCCCTTGTTGAACTCTGCGCACCAGTTCACCATCAATGTTCGTTACGCTGGACGTATGTGGATCTGCGGCTTTAGCCACGTCAAGAAAACCCTATATTTTTTTCTGTTACTGAAAAACCACACCGTGGAGACTAAAGAAGACCCCATCGTGGGAACAAAGTTCTGCGCCAAAGTTACCGAGTTAAAATATTCTTCGTTGAACCTGGCTCCGGCGGGATAATAACTGCCATAAGCTTATCGCATTACGTACGAGTTACTTGGCCTAACCTGGCGTTAAAAACTAGCAACACCTCCTTTACTCCCGCAGTAGTCCCTCCCCGGTAGCATTTGATAGAACCCGATGACGCGAATCACAGAACAGACCGATGTATTGATTGTTGGTGCCGGTGCGGCTGGCTTGAGCCTTGCCCTTAGACTGGCGGACCGCGCCAACGTGGTCTTAATCGGCAAAGGCGCACTCACCGAGGGTTCATCCCGCTACGCGCAGGGAGGCATCGCTGCGGTGCTGTCCGATACTGACTCGGTCGCCGGTCATGTTGAGGATACGCTTGCCGCCGGCGACGGACTTTGTGATGAACAGACTGTCCATTTTGCCGTTGAACGGGGGCAGGAAAACATTCGCTGGTTAATCAACCAGGGCGTTGACTTTACCCGGCGAAAAAAGCGCCGCTCCGATGACTCCTTCACTGAATATCATTTAACCCGCGAAGGCGGGCACGGCAAACGTCGCGTCATTCATGCGGCTGACACCACCGGCCAGGCAATCGTAGAGTCGCTGGAGCAGAAGGTTCGACTGCACCCAAAGGTCACGTTACTTGACTATCACATCGCCATCGATTTAATTACTACTGAAGAGGCTGACGGGTCTTCCACCGCGGTCGGTGCTTATGTCTTTGATCGCAAACATAATCGAGTAGAAGCCATTGCAGCCAGAACCGTGTCCCTCGCCACCGGTGGCGCCAGCAAGGTCTACCTCTATACGAGCAATCCTGACACCTCTACCGGCGATGGCATTGCCATGGCCTGGCGAGCGGGCTGTCGTGTCGGCAATATGGAGTTTGTCCAGTTTCACCCGACCTGTCTTTATCATCCCGACGCCGGTTCATTTTTAATCTCTGAAGCGGTGCGTGGTGAAGGTGGAAAATTGAAACTACCGAACGGCCAGCCGTTCATGGCGCGTTACGATCAGCGCGAAGAAATGGCTCCGCGGGATATTGTTGCCCGAGCCATCGATAGTGAGATGAAACTTCACGGCCTTGATCATGTCCTCCTCGATATTAGCCATCGTTCGCCCGATTTCATTTTGCAGCACTTCCCCGCGATTGCCGCACAATGCGAAGCCTACGGATACGACATCACCTCCATGCCCATTCCGGTAGTGCCAGCCGCTCACTACCTGTGTGGTGGAATCGTGACCGACCTGAAAGGGCGGACCGACATCAACGCACTCTATGCATTGGGAGAGTGCAGTTACACCGGATTTCACGGCGCAAATCGCCTGGCGAGTAATTCCCTGCTGGAGTGCCTGGTATTTGCTCAGTCTGCAGCGGAAGACATCACCGAACGTTTGCAACGGCCGCAGACAAAATTTGCCCCGATTCCCCACTGGGATGAAAGCCGCGTAACAGATTCAGATGAAGAGGTGGTGGTCGCTCATAACTGGGATGAACTACGCCGCTTCATGTGGGATTTTGTCGGCATCGTCCGTACGGATAAAAGGCTTAAAAGGGCAGCCAGCCGTATCGCGCTGCTAAAACAGGAAATCAACGATTATTACGGCAATTTTCGCGTCAGTAATGATCTGATCGAACTGCGCAACCTGGTGATGGTCGCCGAGCTGATCGTACGCTCAGCTATGCAGCGCACCGAGAGCCGCGGCCTGCACTACTCACTTGATCACCTGCACAAATCCGATACTGCCAAGCCAACCATTCTTACCCCCGAGAAACCTAATAAACCTAATAAACCAGGCAAATCCGACAAATAAAGAAGAGCCTGACGAGACAGAACCGTCAAATTTCCTCCGCAACTAGTGAGGGTTATTCATTTTCACCCGCAGCTGACGAAAACCATCTACCGGCGCTGCGTCACGCGGCACAACCAGTCGAAACTGACGCCCAGTCTCTGAACGAAGCGAAAACAAAACCAGCAGTGGATGACAGAAAACACCACTCATCAATTGCAAATCCTCAACAGCTTCACCATCAGCCAGCTCTACCGACCAGTCATTTTCACCTCTTAGCCAAACCGCCCGCACCGACTTTGCGCCTTTACGAGAAAGGGACAACCACCACCCCCGAATCAGGTAAATAGCCGCCACTAATGAGGATATCGGCGCCCACCAACCAGGTAACGTCCAACATGCGCCGATCACCACTAGCCCCCCAACCATTAGCAACGCCGTAAAACCCTTAGAACTACTGAGAGGTACGTATAGGGGCGGCAAGTATTTTCTCCACGAGCGCTGCCTGCTCGGCTTGGGGTGCAACTGTTCGGCGTAAGAATAGGTCCAGCAACTCATCGTCGGTCGCCGCTAACAAGTGATCAAGGGCCGTCAGTTCGGCATCACTCATGCCATCTAACGGATAGTGACCTACAAACCGCTGAAGTACCACATCCAGCTCCAGCTTACCGCGGCGCAGTTGCCACTTTACGTACCCCAGTCCAACCATTAAATTTCCCATGCAAAAATTAATGCGCCACAAATGCTATCGATAGGGCCAATTCATCGGTATCTTTGTCGCATCTTCCGACAAAGTCTAAAGCAAGCTGATAAAGATGACCCAAACTGCATGGCAACGCCTCACTAGTGAACGACTACTCGACTCCGGTGACCACGACGGAAATTCACAGTTTAATTTTGCGCTGATAGAAAACTGCGGGATCATCCGTTTTAGCGGTGACGACGCAGGACTTTTTTTACAAGGCCAACTAACTAACGATGCCACTCTGATCACCCCCCACCAGGCGCAACTTACCGGTTATTGCAACCCCAAAGGGCGACTCATTGGCTTATTTCACCTGATCGATTACGGCAACGATTATGTCGCGATCACGAACAGGCTAATGGTACCGGCATTGATAAAGCGATTGCGAATGTTCGTAATGCGCTCTGCAGTAACCATTGACGATCTCAGCGACGAATGGGGCATGGCGGGACTCTGGGGAACGGGTGCAGATGAGTTCCTGCGTACACAGGGTTACGGCCCGGCTAGTCACGCATACAGCATTGCCCAGAGCTCCTTATCGCCTACGGTAGTGGCGGTCTGTGCTGGGCTCACAGAGCCTGCTTACCGCCTTGTTGGCCCACGCGAGTCCTTAGCAGATCTGCTGCTAACTGAACCTCAGGCCCCCACCGGTGAAAATTTATGGGATATGTTGATGATCGACGCTGGACAGCCGAGTCTTACTGAAAGCACGGCAGAAGCCTTTGTTCCGCAGATGATCAATCTCGAATTAATTGATGGGGTGAGTTTTCAGAAAGGCTGCTATCCGGGTCAGGAAATCGTGGCCCGCACCCGCTATCTCGGCAAAATAAAAAAACGGATGTTCCTGTTCGAGACCAAGGAAGCAAACATTAATCCTGGCGACTCCGTATACGCCCCGGGAAATGATCAAAGCGTCGGTACGATTGTTAACGTCGCCACAGATAAAAACAACCACTGCAGGCTATTAGCCAGCGTTCGAATCACCGCTCTTGAGACACAACTGACGACGGCGAACGGAACCAGGTTAGCCCGCAAGTCCTTACCCTATCCGATTCCATCAGATGCCGAAAGCCTAACTTAAGTAAGACGATAAATCTTAGTAAGAACCCTGCTATTGAAAAGCTAGAATTAAACCTTTTAGCCCAGCAGAGAGCGCTCGATTTGCGCCTTGACGCGCGTCGCCCTGCTGCGTAACCGTCGAGCTTTACCGAGAAATTGGTTGCGCTCGAAAAAATCAGCCATACGCTCCAGCAGAGTCACCGTAATCGGCGAAGCGGGCCCAATGTCTCGGCCCATAATCTTCAGCCCAATTTCAAAATGGGACTCAGCCACATCCGGTTCACCCATTTCATCAAAAAGAGCCGCCAGGTTGCCGTGAAAAAGCGCAACATTCGGATGATCAGCGCCCATCAAACGCATTTCAATGTCCAGCGCCTGCTCAAACAGGGAACGCGCCTTAGCGTACTCGCCCCGCGTTTGACTCATCAACGCCATATTATTAAGCGCGGCGGACACCGCTGAATGACAGTCCCCATGATGCAGGCGCACCACCGCAATCGCACGGGAGTGGCTCTCCTCTGCAGCGGCATAATCGCCCTGTGCAGTTTGAAGCAACCCAATGTTGTTCAAAATCATGGCCACGTCGAGAGGCGCATGCCCTTGATATCGACTAATAATCTCTAACGCCCATTGATAAAGTGCATCCGCCTCTTCGAGACAGTTCTGCTCGCGATAATATTCAGCCAGGTTATTCAGTGAAATAGCCACCTCTGGGTGATCTCCACCCATAGTTTCAAGGCGAATACGCAGGGATTGCTGGCACAGTAACTCGGTCTCGAGGGTGCGTCCCTGCTTACGGTAAATCTCAGCGAGATTATTCAAACAGGTCGCAGTGGCCGGGTGGCTACTACCAAACGCCCGCTCTATCAATTTAAGCGAGCGTTGTTGTTCGTAAAGTGCTTCTGCGTACCGCCCGGTTATGGTGTAGAGCACAGAAAGGTTATTCAACACCGTCGCCAGCGCACGACCGTCGCCGTTGGCCTCATTTTCACGGCTAAAGACCGCCGCCAGTTTCTGGTAACGAGTTTCGGCCTCACCAAAGCAGCCGGTTTCGCGAAGGAAATCCGCATAACGATTCTGCAGCAGCAGGTACTCATCCCGCTGGTCATCGATGGCGAGATTGCCATTGACCGAACCGCAGCTCGCCGAACTGGTCTCGCTCTCGCCTACCGAGCTCATCGGGTCGACCGTATTAACCGCCGACAGCGGACCGCTCGACCCGTCATCCAGTAATGCCCTTTTCTCATGCCGGGGCGCCTTGCGGGCTACCATTTTTAGCCGACTCTGAGCTTTTTCTGTGGTCCAGGAATCCATATTGTCCAACGTGTATCGGTGATGTAATAACCTCACCCATAAATCGTCAAATCAACCTCAAGCTTTAACTAATTTATCCCCTGTTAACTAGCGTAAACACTCACTTGCTGAGCACCCACCCACCCTGCTCTACCATGCTGGCCAAGGCCTTTATCGGGCGCTCATTCCTCCGTCTACCGCCACTTCAGCACCGGTCATGAAAGAGGATTCGTCGCTAGCCAACATCAACACTACCTGGGACACCTCTCGCGGTGCGGCTGCACGACGCTGAATCTGCCGGTCAAGTAGCGGGTCCACCGCCGGAGTCCCGATCCACTCTTCGGTCATCCCCGTGGTAATCAAACCCGGGTGGACTGAATTAACGCGAATTCCAAACTCGTCCAGATCAATTGCCGCAGCTTTAGTGAGTAATTTAACCGCGCCTTTGCTCGCGTTATAGGCACCCGCCTGAGCGCCGCCGACCAAACCGTAAACAGAGGAAATATTGACAATGCTGCCACCGCGTTCGCGCATCACAGGCACCACTGCCTTAATACCTAAAAAGGGTCCGGTAGCATTGATATTCATCACCCGTTGCCAATCTTCCAGCGTCGTTTCGTGAACCCGGCCAGTATGGGCAATGCCAGCATTATTAACCAGCACGTCAATACGCCCGAATTTATCTACCGCTGCCGCCACCACCGTCGACCAATCAGCCTCTGATGTCACATCATGGGCGAGCGCCAACCCCTCCGCACCAAGCGCATGAACCTGCGCTAGCGTCTCCTTCAACCCTTCTGCATCAATATCGGTAGCGATAGTCACTGCGCCTTCTTCAGCAAACAGCAAACAGTGCTCGCGGCCCATCCCG
>QNFC01000018.1 GCA_003645395.1 Gammaproteobacteria bacterium | reverse complement strand
CTCACGGGTGTTTTGGAAACCTCATCTTGCTTGTCCGTTTCCCTGGTTTCAATTTGCCCTGCAATGGGTTTTGAGACCTTTGGGCTGAACTTCTCCGCAGGTTTTTTCGCCGTGTGAACACTATCAGCATTGTTACTTTTTATCGCTACGGGTTTCTCGGCGATGGGTTTGGTTGGCTTTGCGACCGTTGCACCCGGTTCCTCGGTAATTGGAGGAGCCTTGTTCTGCTTGGTGGGTTCGACCGCTACTAGCTGAGCAGACCGAGTCACAGAATCGGGTTTTGGGCTAGTGGCGATATCCAGAGGGCGTTGTTCTGGGGTTGAGGCCACACTCGTGAGTGGAGTTTCTGTGGTCTTAGCTGGCGTGGTTGGGGCAGCAGTTATTGACGTTGCAGACGGCGCGCTAATCGGCGACGGGTTCTCGCTAGCAGGTGAACGGGAATGCTCGTCACTACCTGAAACCTTTGGTGAGAAGGGTTCAGGTGATGCTGGTCGTTGCACTTTTTGGTCCTGATCCGGCTTCGGTTGGACAGAGTTGTCGGCCGCTTCTGGGGAACTGGTCGGACTATCGACCCGGCGAGTTTTATTGTCGTCGGTCTGGCGACTTTCGCCACTATTTCGGTTGCCACGACCGCCTCTGTTGCCCCGGCGGTTGGATGATCTGGAAGACTCTCGTTGTCCTTCTTCTTTTTTGGTCGACTGCCGCGCCTCGCGCTGTTCTGCTGGCTCATTCTTGTCGTTCTGCGTATTGCGGGTTCCTCCTTGGCGATTACTTTGATTGTCCTGTTTATTGCCTTGTGACCGACGTGAATCGCCCCGCTTTGAACTGCCGCGGTTATCCTGGTTACGTGATCGGCTATCGCCGCTCCTGGGTGGGCGTTTGTTGGGTCTAGAGCTTTTGGTGGGTTGCGTGGGGTTGGTGGGTTCAACTTTCTCTTGGCCCCCGAGCCAGCCGAACATTTTTGCCAGCACCCCCTTCTCTTTTTTGGCTTCTTGCTGTGGCGGTGAAACGCGCACGGCCGGCGTTACTGCAGGTCGTTCCACAGGCTTGCTGCCAGGCTGTTCTATATGTGTTTCTTCGTCAATGATCGGAAGATCAAAACTGGGTGTGTCAGCTAGTGTCTTATTAAGGTCCTGAACTCGGGTTCGTTGTATATCGTAGTGGGGGGTTTCCAGGTTTGGGTTGGGTAGAATTAGCGCCTGCATACCTAACCTTTTGTCCAGGTCGGCGAGGATGTCCCGCTTTTCATTGAACAAAAATGTCGCGACGGCAACGGGTACCTGCACGCTGATTCTTGCGGTACGTTCTTTGTTTGCTTCATCTTCGATGAGTCGCAGGATGTACAACGCCAGTGATTCGACCGTGCGGATAGTGCCCTGGCCGTCGCAGCGTGGGCAGTTGATGGCGCTGGTTTCTCGAAGTGATGCGCCCAGTCGTTGACGAGACATTTCAAGCAGGCCGAATCTCGATATTTTGCCGATCTGGATGCGAGCCCGATCGGCTTTGGTCGCCTCGCGCAGGCAGGTTTCAACTTCACGCTGATTGCGGTTGGAATTCATGTCGATGAAGTCAATGACCAACAACCCGCCAAGATCGCGTAGCCGTAATTGCCGAGCGATTTCTTCTGCCGCTTCCATATTGGTGCGAAAGGCGGTTTCTTCGATGTCTGATCCCTGAGTAGCACGGGCAGAGTTGATGTCGATGCTGGTCAGTGCTTCGGTATGGTCGATGACGATGCTACCGCCGGAGCGTAAGGTAACGGTTCGCTGGTGGGCGGTTTCAATCTGGCTTTCGATTTGATACCGAGTAAAGAGGGGAATGGTATCTTCGTACAACTTAAGCTTTTCGAGGTTGTGCGGCATTAACTGCTGCATGAACTCGACCGCTTCGGCGTACACTGCTGGATCGTCGATGATGACGTCTGAAACGTCGTTGCGCAGGTGGTCGCGAATCGTTCGGGAAACGATGTTACTTTCCTGATAGATAAGGAAAGGCGCCTGACGAGTTTCAGCAGCCTGGGTGATAGAGTTCCACAGATCCAGCAGGTAATTCAGGTCCCACTGTAGCTCTTCCTCAGAACGACCCAATGCCATGGTGCGGGCGATGGCGCTCATATCCGCCGGTATTTCAACCCCGTTCATGGTTTCGCGAAGTTCATCGCGGTCACGCGATTCTACCTTTCTGGAAATGCCGCCAGAACCTTCAGTGCGGGGCATTAATACCAGATAACGGCCGGCGAGGCTGACCTGAGTGGTCAGTGCTGCACCCTTGTTGCCGCGTTCTTCTTTTTCGACTTGAACGACGAGCTGCTGGCCTTCTTTCAGCGCCTGCTGAATGGTGCGTTTGCCGCCGCCTTCGGGGAAGAGGCTACGGGCGATCTCTTTTAACGGTAAGAAACCATGGCGGTTAGCGCCGTAATCGATAAAAGCAGCTTCAAGGCTAGCCTCTACGCGGGTGACGGTTCCCTTATAGACGTTGCTTTTGCGCTTGTTTTGGGCGACTGATTCGATATCAAGATCATAGAGATATTGTCCATCGACAATTGCAACCCGGGTTTCTTCGGTTTGCGTTGCGTTGAGTAAAATTCTTTTCATGGTTGGAGTCCTGTACGGATGGCTCCAATTCCCGTTGGTAAAATGCTTCCAGTGGCGCAGCGCGCAGTGGCCGTACGCTGTTTGGCGTAATGGGCAAAGGTGGTGTGTCTGGGGGGAAGGGAATCGGACGAGTATAAAAAAAAGGGGATAAAAACCATCCTGCAGCGCCATTCGAGCGGTGCTCGTTTGCAGGCCATTGCCGGCTGGCAATGGCTAACAGCAATAGGAGTGCTACGAGTGAGATGGTGATTGTCATGTAGTTAGATCGATGTCCAGGTGTTACTGGCACAAATATGGGTTTTTAACGGTATGCAGGTTTAACGCAGCCCGTGAATATAGTCTGTTGGAGCCTCCATTAAATATGGGCATTGCTCCATCGAACCCAGAATCAAGATAGTGTAAGTCTGGATTAGAGCATCACGCTTAGAGTGTGCTGCTTTGGCGTTAGTGTAACTGATTTGTAACATCACAACAGAGTTGCGGTTTACGATTAAACTATCGAGTCAATTGTCGGCTGGCAGCGCCCGTTTTAGCGGCTTAAAGTTAGACACCACCGATGACAATAATGGACGCGTGCGCATGTTGTTCTTTAAAAATTCCTGGGCTTTCGATTTAATCGCTTATGGCTAGTGGAAGGTTTTTAACGATTGAAAGCGATGAGGCTGGGCAGCGTATCGATAATTATTTGCTGCGACGGTTTAAGTACTTGCCGCGTAGCCATATTTATAATTTGCTCAGGCGCGGTGAAATTCGTATCAACCGAAGGCGTACCCGGCCACTCTACAAGTTGCTGGCGGGTGACGAGGTTCGGTTGCCACCAAAAATGTCCGATACAGTGGTGCCAGACGCCCCGGTTCCGGATCATCTGATGGGCCGACTGCGTCAGTCAGTGATATTTGAATCCCAAGAATTATTAGTCGTCAACAAACCAGCGGGAGTCGCCGTTCACGGCGGCAGTGGGCTCAGTTTTGGTGTAATCGAGATGTTGCGTAAGATGCGACCCGAGGAACGTTTTCTCGAGCTGGTGCATCGGCTGGACCGAGAGACGTCAGGCTGTCTGTTAATCGCCAAGAAGCGAAGTACATTGCGTGCGCTCCATGAGCTCTGGCGAAACGGCAAAGTAGCCAAATTCTATTTGGCGCTGGTGGAAGGCGATTGGCAAGGTGGTAGGGTTGATCTGGCGTTGCGTAAAATTGAGCGTAGCGGCGAACGGATAGTGATACCAGACCCGCAGGGTAAACCCTCACTGAGTTTTTTTCACCGTTTAAAGGTTGGTAGTGGGGCGACCTTGATGCGGGTTGATATTAAAACTGGGCGAACTCACCAAATACGAGTGCATGCAGCTAGCAGTGGTCATCCGATAGTCGGCGATCAAAAATATGGTGAACTGTCAAAAGGACAGTCTGCGGCAAAAGGGCTACCTCCGAGGTTGTTTTTGCATGCAGAAACGCTGGAGTTTCAGCTTCCCGGTGAAGAGCAAATATCACGGTTCTGTGCGCCGCCCTCAGCTAACTTCCAACGAGTAATTGATGCGCTGGATTAATGATCACCACGAGCAGTTATCGGCAGTTCGGACAGTTGTGTTCGATTGGGATGGCACGCTTGCCGATTCGATAGATACTATTGTTCACTGCATGCAGCTCGCCGCTACTAGTGTGGGGCTGCCCCTGCCCGCAGACAATGCTGTGCGTAATATTATCGGGCTAGGATTGGCAGAGGCCGTGGCGAAACTTTTCCCACATACAGATGGCGAATTGTTGAGCGCAACGGTAGAAGCATACCGGCAGCACTATTTAACTCCAGGTCATCGTGAGGTAACGCTTTTTTCTGGGGTCATCGAACTGTTAGATGAGCTTGACCGCCTCGGCTATTTATTGACAGTGGCTACTGGTAAGAGTCGGCGCGGGCTGGATCATGCGTTGGCCGAATCCGGATTGACGAGTCGATTTGTTGCAACGAGAACGGTCGATGAATGTCATTCAAAACCGCATCCGCAGATGTTGCTTGAGCTTGCCGAATATACCGGCGTGGAGTTGAATGAGGTGTTGATGATTGGTGATGGGGTGATGGATATGCAAATGGCTTCAAACGCTGGGGTGGCGGCGGTGGCGGTTTCTTCTGGTGCGGGGAAGCACCATGAGTTGTTGTCTGAAGGTGCGCTGGGGTGTATGGGGTCAGTAGAGATGCTTGATTTTTTGGCAGGAACGGGGAAACCAGTATCTGTTTAGTGGGGTTTATGAAGATGCAATCAGAGGTAAATAAATGAGCGATGAACCGAATTTGGGACCAAACCAAGCAACTTGGGAACGTGATGCGCTCACCCGACTCGCTGGAGCTGCTTTGCTTGAGCAGCGTAGAAGCCGGCGCTGGTCGATTTTCTTCCGGCTCGCCTTTCTCGGCTATTTGATTGTGCTGGGTGTTCTGTTGGTTCCGAAGGATCTTTCTGGTGGCGGTACGGGACCACACACTGCGGTAGTGCGCCTGGAAGGCGTGATTACCAGTAGCGGCGATGCGGATGCCAAATCGGTAATTAAAGGGCTCCGGAGTGCTTTTGCCGACAAGAATACTGTAGCCGTAGTGCTAGAAATTAATAGCCCAGGTGGCAGTCCGGTGCAGGCCGGGCAGATGCACGATGAGATATTGAGATTGCGCGAAAAATATCCCGACATTCCACTTTATAGCGTAATTGACGATATTTGCGCCTCGGGCGGTTACTACGTGGCCGCGGCCAGTGAACGTATTTATGCTGATAAGGCCAGTATTGTTGGTTCCATCGGTGTGTTGATGAATGGCTTCGGTTTTGTCGAAACGCTGGATAAGCTGGGTATTGAGCGGCGTTTGTTAACTGCCGGCGCGCACAAAGGGTCTTTGGATCCTTTTTCGCCCATCGACGTTGCCGCGGTGACTCATATTCAATCTATGCTGGATGATATCCATCAGCAGTTTATAGAAGTTGTAAAAGCTGGTAGAGGAGAGCGCTTAAAAGACCAACCGGAACTGTTCTCGGGTTTGGTTTGGAGTGGGGAGCAGAGCCTTGAACTCGGACTTATTGACGGCTTGGCGAGTTTAGGCGAGGTTGCCAGAGATATAGTCAATGCCGAGGAAATTGTCGATTTTACCGTCGGTGAAAGCTATCTTGATCGGCTTAGTCGTCGCATGGGCGCAGCCGCGGGTGAGTCTATTGCGGCAAAGCTCGGGGTGGCCTCTCAATTTGAATTCAAATAATGAGGTTTGGCGTTCTAGTCTTTCAATTAAGGTTGCCGTGTTGATAAGTTGATTGGCGTAAGTGATAACGCTTTGACAGTGCTGTAGCGCGTCCGTATCATCCGCGCCCTTATGCCGACTGGTCTTCCCGATTTAATCGATCCATTGATGCTGTGTGAGCGGGGTAAAATGCTTGGTGGCTGTTTGCCGATCGCTGGTATGGATCGGTTGCGGAAAGCGTTGTTGGCGCCGTTTGCAGACGTTGAAGTTGAACTCAGTTTTTCAATGATGGGCAAGGGCTTACCGGTAATAACCGGAACCCTGTCGACGCAGGTCCTCGCTGAGTGTCAGCGATGCCTGACGCCGGTGGAGTTGTTGGTTAATAGCGATGTGCACTTGCAGGTTGTAGTGGACGACGCGGCAGCAAACCATATTTCGGACCAGTGGGAACCACTGGTTTTTGGAGGTGATGGGCAACTATCTCTGGCGCAGATTGTAGAAGACGAGCTACTAGTGAACTTACCAGCTATTTGCCTGCACGAGCCGGCTAAATGTCAGCAGCCTGATGGGCATAATGAATTAGCGGTAGCCGCAGATAAACCCAATCCATTTAAACTACTTTCTCAGCTTAAAAATGCTGAGGATTAACTTAATTATTATTTATCAGGAGCCAGCATGGCCGTTCAAAAGAATCGTAAAACCCCATCCAAGAGAGGAATGCGCCGAGCACACGATGCGCTTTCCGGTCCGACCCTCTCTATTGAACCGACTACCGGAGAAACTCATTTGCGTCACCACATAAGCCCAAACGGCTATTACCGGGGACGCAAAGTTGTGGACAACGACAAGGCCGAGTAAATGAAATCCATCATCGCGGTTGACGCGATGGGCGGTGACCGGGGGCCAGCGATGTTGGTTCCGGCGACCCTGGAATTCCTGGTAGGTCACCCGGATGCTGGGGTGATTCTGGTGGGTGACGACGAGGCTATTCGTGCTGAGTTGCCTGACAGTTTCGCCTCGTTGGAAAACCGTGTGGAGATCCGCCACTGTAGCCAGGTTGTGACCATGGATGAGTCGCCGACACGGGCGATGCGCACAAAAAAAGATTCATCAATGCGGATTGCGCTTGACCTTGTGAAAGCAGGCGAGGCTCATGCGTGTGTGAGTGCAGGCAATACCGGTGCACTGATGGCGATAGCTCGGTTTGTTTTAAAAATGTTGCCCGGTATTGAACGCCCGGCCATTGTCCAGGCATTGCCATCGATGACCGGCAGTACCGTGATGCTTGATCTCGGTGCAAATTCGGAATGCCGCCCCGAACATCTTGTGCAGTTTGCGGTGATGGGGTCGGTGTTGGCAGAGGCTGTAGGTGGAGTCGATAACCCAACCGTTGCATTGCTCAATATCGGCTCAGAAGAGATGAAGGGCAACGAGCTGGTTCAACTCGCGGCCGAAGAATTGCGCGCCTGCGATATAAATTACTATGGCTATGTTGAAGGTAATGACATTTACGAAGGCACCGTTGACGTGGTGGTCTGTGACGGCTTTGTTGGTAATGTAGCGTTAAAAACCAGCGAAGGGATTGCGCGTATGATTAGTCATTTTATGCGCGAAGAATTTACCCGTAGCATGGGCAGTAAATTAGCCGCAGTTGTGGCTAAAGGGGTGTTGAAAAAAATTAGCGACCGTATTGATCACCGTCGTTATAACGGCGCAAGTTTTCTTGGTTTACGTGGCACAGTAATTAAGAGTCACGGTTCAGCAGATTCAATAGCGTTCGGTTTTGCGTTGGAAGCCGCCTTGTCGGTGAGCAGTCGCAACGTTCCGGAGCTCATTGGCGAACGAGTTTTGCAGCTGTTAGCGGAGCAGGCACAATAATGATCCATTCCCGAATCGCCAGCACCGGTAGCTATCTGCCGGAACGGATCATGACCAATGCGGAGCTGGAGAAGCTGGTTGATACTAGCGATGAGTGGATAGTGGCACGCACTGGCATTCGAGAGCGGCATATCGCTGCGGATAATGAGACTTCACTTGATCTGGGCGAAAAGGCGGCATTGGCCGCGATGGAACGAGGTGGTTATAGCGCTGAAGATATTGACCTGATCGTCGTTGCAACCTGCACGCCGGAAAAGGTTTTTCCCAGTACTGCGTGCCTTTTGCAGGAGCGGCTGGGTATTCATGGTAGTCCTGCGTTCGATGTGCAGGCTGCCTGTGCCGGGTTTATCTATGCATTCGGTACTGCCTACAGTTTTATTCGTTCAGGAATGGCCACGCGTGCGTTAGTGGTTGGGACTGAAACGATGTCGCGGGTGATTGATTGGCAGGATCGCGGTACCTGCGTGATTTTTGCCGACGGTGCAGGGGCGGTTATTCTTGAAGCTAGCGACGAACCAGGGGTGTTATCTACCCATCTTCATGCTGAAGGATCCTACAAAGATCTTCTCCAGGTTCCGGGCTGGGTTCGTGCCGATTACAATGAAGGCATAGACCCGGCGCCACATATGTTGATGAAAGGTAGCGAAGTTTTTAAAGTAGCCGTACGCGAGCTAGGTGGGTCGGTCGAAGAGGCGCTGACTGCGAATAACAAGCAGCGTAGCGACGTCGACTGGCTGATTCCGCATCAGGCAAACATTCGCATAATTGATGCAGTGGCGAAACGATTACAGTTGCCCGACGAGCGGGTGATTAAAACCATTGAACGTCATGGAAATACCTCGGCAGCATCCGTACCGCTGGCTTTGGACGAAGCCTGCCGCGATGGTCGTATTCAGCGTGGCCAGCTGATATTGCTGGAGGCGTTTGGCGGTGGGTTTGCCTGGGGCTCCGCGTTGGCGATCTATTAATACTCCCTGACAGGTATGTAGAATCTATGTCTTTAGCAGTTGTATTCCCCGGTCAGGGGTCGCAGTCAGTTGGGATGCAAAATGACCTGGCAGAAGCGTTTCCCGTTATTCAGGAGACCTACGCTGAAGCGTCAGCAGTGCTTGGGTTTGACCTGTGGCAATTGATAACCGTTGGCAGTGAGGAAGAGTTAAAACAAACGGCTATCACCCAGCCCGCGCTGTTGACGGCGGGTGTCGCCGCCTGGCGGGCCTGGTTGTCCCAGGGAGGATCAAAACCGGAGCTAATGGCCGGGCACAGTCTCGGTGAGTACAGTGCGCTGGTGTGTGCTGGAGTGATTGAGTTTTCTACCGCAGTGATGGTGGTCCGGAAGCGCGGTGAATTCATGCAGTCTGCTGTGCCAGCGGGGGAGGGTGCCATGGCGGCAATATTAAATTTGGATTCAGCATCGATCGCCGGACTTTGTGAGCAGGTAGACCAGCTTGGTGTCGTTCAAATTGCCAACTACAACTCGCCGGTTCAGACCGTCATAGCAGGTACCTCGGCGGCGGTCGAGCGGGTGGGTCAGTTGGCCATTGAAGCGGGCGCTAAACGAGTTGTTCCTCTCCCTGTGTCTGCACCTTTTCATTGCGAATTAATGGCGCCAGCAGCGCAGGAAATGGCGAAATTACTTGCTGACGTAACGTTTAATTCTCCGCAAATTGCGGTGTTGAACAACGTTGATGTCGCAACTGAAAGTGACCCTGAAGCCATTAAGGGTGCTTTGGTACGTCAAATCACCGGTTCGGTAAGATGGGTTGAACTAGTGGAAAAAATGGTGACCAGAAAAATTCATGTGGTTGTAGAGTGCGGACCTGGAAAAGTACTTGCTGGTTTGGGCCGACGGATTTCGCGGGATCTGGAAAATCGTGTATTGGTTGATCAAAGTTCATTGCGCGATGCTGCAGCCGAATTAAACTGAAGGCGTTAGGCGGCACGCTGTAGTCAATTTTTAAAGTCAGTTAAGGAACCTGCCTGAAATGAATGATTCACTAAATGGTCAGACTGCCATCGTTACCGGCGCCAGTCGCGGCATTGGGAAAGCGGTCGCCATGCAGTTGGGCCGAGCGGGTGCCACAGTGATTGGTACAGCGACCAGCGATCAGGGTGCGGCGGGCATTTCAGAGGATTTTAAAGCAGCTGGAATAGCTGGCCTGGGGAAGGTGCTGAACATCGGTGATGCTGAGTCGGTGGCCGAATTTGCCGCTGCCGTTGGTGATGAATTTGACGCAGTTACCATTTTGGTAAATAACGCTGGCATTACGCGTGATGGCCTGTTGATGGTGATGAAAGAGCCCCAATGGGAAGAAGTTATTGACACCAATCTGGGTGGAACCTATCGGGTCACAAAGGCCTTTTTACGTGGCATGATCAAAGCGCGCCAAGGTAGAATTATCAACCTGAGTTCCGTGGTTGCGAGCATGGGCAATGCGGGGCAGGTAAACTATGCGGCAGCGAAAGCAGGCCTTGGCGGGCTGACTCGTTCGCTGGCTCGAGAGGTGGCTAGCAGGAATATCACCGTGAATGCCGTAGCACCGGGATTTATTGAAACGGACATGACCAATGCGCTTGGTGAAGAGCAGCGTGCGGATTTGGCCAGCGAGATTCCGCTGGGACGGCTGGGTAAAGCCGACGACGTGGCCGGGCTCGTGGCCTATTTGGCTTCGCCAGCCGCCGGTTATATTACCGGGCAGACAATCCACGTGAACGGTGGAATGTATTTAAGCTGATCCATTGGGGTCGGCTATCGGGCAGTTACTGTCGTTATCTTTTTTTCGGCAGACATTTTGTTAAACACTAAGGAGAAAACCTGATCATGAGCAGCAGCATCGAAGAACGCGTACAGAAAATCGTAATTGAGCAGTTGGGTGTGAACGAGAGTGAAGTCACCAAAGACGCATCGTTTGTTGATGATTTGGGCGCCGATTCACTCGATACCGTCGAGTTGGTGATGGCACTCGAAGAAGAATTCGATTGCGAAATTGCTGATGATGCGGCAGAAAAAATCACCACCGTTCAGGAAGCTGTTAATTACATTCAAAGTGTAGATGCCGGCTAAGTTTCTCGACTACGTGATATGAAACGTCCTGTAGAGCTTTTTGATGAGTAAGCGCAGAGTGGTGATCACCGGTGTCGGGATGGTCTCTCCGATTGGCCTGGATGTGGGTGAGAACTGGAAAAACGTCACTGCCGGTGTTAGCGGTATCGCACCGCTTACCGAATTTGATGTAAGTGCTTTCAGTGTCCGTTTTGGCGGCTCTGTAAAAGAGTTTGATGTTACTGAATACATGAGCGCAAAAGATGCGCGCAAAATGGACACCTTCATTCACTACGGGTTTTCCGCTGCTAGTCAGGCAATTCGCGATGCTGGCCTGACCGATGCCGAGCCGGATGCTGAGCGCATCGGGGTTGCTATTGGATCAGGGATTGGTGGGCTGCCCGGTATCGAAAGCGGCCATGCTGCATTTTTGAAATCCGGGCCGCGGAAAATTTCGCCATTTTTTGTACCCAGTAACATCATTAATATGGTCTCCGGCAATGTTTCGGTTGCCTGGGGTTTCCAGGGGCCAAATATTGCGCTGGTGTCGGCCTGCGCTTCAGCTACCCATAGTATTGGCGACGCTGCCCGGCTGATCGAATATGGTGATGCCGATGTAATGGTTGCTGGCGGTGCAGAAAAAGCCACTAGCGCAACGGGTCTTGGGGGGTTTGCTGCGGCGCGAGCATTATCCACCCGCAACGACGACCCACAGGGAGCCAGTCGCCCCTGGGATCGGGATCGTGACGGTTTTGTGCTTAGCGATGGTGCTGGTGTGCTGGTGCTGGAAGAGTACGAGCATGCTAAAGCTCGTGATGCAAGTATCTACGCCGAGATTGTCGGATACGGGCTCAGTGGTGACGCTTACCACATGACTAATCCAGAACCAAATGGTGATGGTGCTTACCGATGTATGAAATTAGCACTAAAAAATGCAGGCCTGAATCCGGATCAGGTTGACTATATCAACGCCCACGGCACCTCTACGCCGGCGGGTGATGTGGTTGAGGTAAAGGCGATAAAGCGGACATTTGGTGATCATGCCCATCGGTTGGCAGTGAGTTCGACCAAATCAATGACTGGTCATTTGCTCGGGGCTGCTGGCGGTATTGAAGCGGTTTACACTGCGCTGGCGTTGAAAAATCGGGTTGCCCCGCCAACGATCAATCTTGATAACCCCGAAGAGGGTTGTGATCTTGATTTTGTTGCCCATACCGCTCGCGACACTAGCATTGATGTGGCCATGAGTAACTCGTTTGGGTTCGGTGGGACCAACGCGACATTAATTTTCAAACGTAGCTGACCTGGGGCAGGTCCAGCGGTCCTCCTGGTTAAGGAGCAAGTTGTTGCGCCGTCGGGTATTTCTACTAGTCACGCTGGTATTTATTCTGCTGGCAGGTTTTGTCATTGAAAATTTGGAAACCTGGCTCGGTGGCACGGCTCTGCGTTTGGACAGACCGCAAAATCATCTAGTTCAACGCGGTGACACACTAACGACGCTAGCCACTCGGTTCAGTGACAACGGACTACTGAGTAATCCGCAACAGCTGTTGTTGTTAGCCCGTTTGCAAGGTGGCGGAAATCGAATACTGGCGGGTGAATACGAGTTCATTCCCGGTCAGACTGTGGCGCAATTACTGGCAGCCCTGACCAGCGGTAATACTATAAAAGAGCAGCTCACCATCATCGAAGGCGATACCTTTGCTCAATTGATAGAAAGAATTCACTCCGCTGCGGGAATCGTTGTAACCACGGCGGATCTTGATCCTGGTGAAATCATGCGGGAAATGGGTCTGCCCGGTGAGGTGGCGGAAGGTAACTTTTTCCCAGACACCTATTTTTATAGCGCGGGAATTACCGATTTGACACTGCTTAATCGGATTCACGAAACGATGCAGTCTCACCTGGACTCCGCCTGGCAGGACCGGGCTGAAGGGTTGGCCATCGACTCCCCAGAGGCTGCACTTATCCTCGCTTCAATTATTGAGAAGGAAAGTGGTACGGAGAGTGAGCGGCGGCGTATCTCCGGGGTTTTCCATCGCCGCATGGAGCGTGGCATGCGATTACAGGCCGACTCTACGATTATCTACGGTCTGGGCACAGAGTTTGATGGTGATCTGCGTCGGCGGGATATGCGCCGTGATACCCCCTATAACAGCTATCTGCATGGTGGTTTGCCGCCAACGGCTATCGCCCTACCCGGACTAGCCTCAATTCGTGCGGCTGTGAATCCGGATCGAAGTGACGAGACGCTCTACTTTGTTGCCACGGGAAAAGGTGGGCATAAGTTTTCGACGACCCTTGCCGAGCACAATCGAGCGGTCAGGCGCTATCAGTTGGGAATAAAGTGAGCAAGGGACAGTTCATTACGCTTGAGGGTACGGAGGGCGCCGGTAAAAGTACTGCAGCAGTAGCGATTGCTGACTGGTTAATGGGTCGCGGTGTTGACCTGGTAATTAGTCGTGAACCGGGTGGTACCGCACTAGGTGAAATGCTCAGATCTGTATTGCTCGACCCGAATACCGGTAACCTGGCAGCAGAAAGTGAACTGCTAATGATGTTTGCAGCGCGGGCGCAGCATATTATGCAGATTATTCAACCGGCGCTTGAAGCTGGAAAGTGGGTACTTTGCGATCGATTTACTGACGCCAGTTTCGCCTATCAGGGCGGAGGCCGGGGATTGTCTTTTGAACGTATTGAGGAGCTTGAACAGTGGGTACACCCCCACCTGCAACCTGATCTCACCCTGCTGTTCGACTTGCCGGTCGAAGAGGGTTTGCAGCGCGCTGGCAGGCGTAACTTCCCCGACCGATTTGAACAGGAGAAAGTGGCGTTCTTCACTCAGGTTCGCGAAGCCTATTTGCGGCGTATGGAGCAGTTTCCCGGGCGAGTGAAACTCGTGGATGCGAGCCAAAATGTTGAACAGGTGTTTTGTCAGGCGCAGGCGCTGATTGAGCCACTATTTTGACCGTTGAATCGGCAGAGTATCCATGGAATGGGGGGCTTCTAAGGCGAATGCAGGCGCTGCATTCTAGTGGCCAATTGCCACATGCTTTGTTGCTCGTGGGTCCACCGGGAATCGGAAAGGAAGAGTTTCTGCAAGCCTGGGTCTCTATGCTAGTGTGCAGCTCGCCGACGGCCGCCGGCGCTGCTTGTGGCCAATGTAGCCATTGTCGTCAGCACGCCAGTGGTAGTTATCCAGACTGCATGGTGTTGAGCCCCGAACCGGATCTGCGGCGAGTGTTTGAAAGCTATCCACCGCAGCGTTGTCAGGTTCGGGAGCGGAGTCGTAAAACAGCCCGTACCGTTATTACTATCGACCAGATACGTGAGCTAATCGACAAGCTGACACAGTCCAGCCACTACGGTGGCTTGAAAATTGTCATCATCATGCCGGCAGACGCACTGAATAAAGAAGCTGCGAATGCATTATTGAAGGTGCTTGAAGAGCCTCCCGAAGACACTCTGCTGCTGTTACTTAGCGAGCGACCGCTCAATTTGCTGGCGACCATCCGTAGTCGCTGTCAACGGATTGATTTTCCAGCGCCGCCGATTACTGAAGTGATCGAGTGGCTGGGAGATGAATATTCGCGCGATGAATGCGAGCGCGCGTTGATTTTTACTAATGGAGCACCGAGGCATGCTCAGGATCTGTTAACGTCCGGTGAGTTACAAAAATGGCTGCAACCGATTGAGCAATTGACCGCGTTAGCCGCCGGGCAGGGGTCGTTGTTACAGATTGCAGGTGATTGGGAAAAGCATGATCGTGCATGGCTAACCGGGATTATACAAGGCTGGCTTCGTACGCTTGTTGGTAGTTACGCTGGCCTGCGTGAAGCAGACGAAAAGGTGTTTGGAAATAATTTGCGGGTGCAGAGAGACCGGTTACACTTAGCCGGTGTTTTTGAGCTGACCAGGTTGCTTGATGGCTACGTGGCAACTCAGGGAATTCCCTTGAACAACAGGTTAATGTGGGAAGCGTTCCTGCTGAGCTGGCAGAGTAAATGTCTGAAGAAGAAAGCACAGAAATAGAACAGGTCGATGAGCCTGGAAAGGAGCAGGAAAAGCCGGAGCCGCGTCGAAGTGGGCGTCCGGGAGTATTGTCTTTAGCGATTAAAGACAAAGCGCAGCTCTATAGCTCTTATATGAGTTATGTATCTGGTGGTGGGTTGTTCATTCCAACCAAAAAAAGTTATGCCCTGGGTGATGAGGTCTTTCTGTTGCTTACCCTGCCCGGCGAAACTGCAAAAATGCCGGTTGCCGGCAAGATTATCTGGATTACACCCCCTGGCGCCCAGGGCGGTAAAGTTGCCGGTATTGGTATTCAATTAGCCGATGAAGAGGGCAACAAGCAGGTTCGCAATAAAATTGAAACCCTCCTTGCAGGTGTGTTGAAGAGCAATCGCCCGACACACACTATGTGATTTCGGGGTCGCCCTTTTGATGTGTCACCTGATTTGGTTGTAACCGCTGATGTTTGTTGATTCCCACTGTCATCTCGACCTGGTTGACGCCGAGCTCGGGGGTGTTAATCAGTTGTTGGCAAGCGCAGCTGAGCGCGATATTCACCATTTTCTTTGTGTGTGCGTTGGGCTGGCCAATGCAGATACGGTGCGCGAGTTAGCCGAACAATACGACAATGTCTTTGCGTCTGCGGGTGTTCACCCCAATGAAGTGGCCAATACTGAAATTAGTGCTGAGCACCTATTAGCGCTGGCTGCTGCCGATGCCGTGGTAGCTGTTGGCGAGACCGGCCTGGATTACTATCGCAGTGACAATGCCGAGCAGCAGCGTGACCAGTTAGCGATTCACGTTGGGGTTGCCCGCGAGCTGAAAAAACCGCTGATCATTCATATGCGCGACGCTGCTGCGGATACGTTGGCCGTCCTTGATCGTGAGCGGGCCAGTGAAATTGGTGGCGTGATGCACTGTTATGTCGAAGACATTGACTCGGCGAAGCGGGCCATTGACATGGGGTTTATGATCTCATTCTCGGGCATTGTCACCTTCCGCAGCGCTGCGGATCTGCAGCAGGTAGCGCGGCAGATACCGGTGGAATCGCTACTGGTGGAGACGGACTCTCCCTGGCTTGCCCCTGTGCCCTGGCGGGGCAAAACTAATCAACCCGCTTATGTGCGTGACGTTGCCGAGTTTGTCGCGGAACTACGAGACATGAGTGTGCAGGAGCTGGCAGAAGTGACCACCGATAATTTCTTTCGGCTGTTTAGTCTTGCCCGTCGTTAGGTTCAATCAGGTTTTGCCGATAGAGAACCCACCGTTATCAATCTAGTGGTTTTTTGGCCGCAAGCAGGTAGTTGACTGAGCAGTTTTGTCGTAGCGAGGCCTCATGGGTGATGGGGTTGTAGCCCAACCCACGAATGCGAACTACCTCAAGTCCTGCCGAGCGGCACCACTGCGCAAGTTCGGATGGACGGATCAGCTTTGCGTAATCATGCGTGCCGCGGGGCAGTAATTGAAGCAGGTGCTCTGCAGCGACGATGGCCTGTACAAACGCAGTTAGGGTTCGATTCAGCGTGGCAAAAAATAGCCAGCCTCCCGGCTTAACCAGATTGCTGCAATCGGTGACTACCGCGACTGGGTCAGGCACATGCTCGAGTAGTTCCATGCAGGTAACCACGTCAAAACTGGCGGGTTCCTGCTCGGCGAACTCTGCCGAGCTAATAAGTCGATAGTCGACCG
>QNFC01000017.1 GCA_003645395.1 Gammaproteobacteria bacterium | reverse complement strand
TCGCCACTGGATAAAGTGATGTCAATATGGCCGCTATGCACGACGGGTCGTTCAAACTGACTAATCTGGTAGCCCTTGGGCAGGTCTGGGTAAAAGTAGTTCTTACGCGCAAACACTGAACGCTGGTCAATCTGCGCATCGATTGCCAGGCCCAGTTTAATCGCAGATTCGACAGCTTTTCGATTGAGTACCGGTAGTACCCCTGGCAGCGCCAGGTCAACCGCGCAAGCCTGGGTATTAGCCGCTGCGCCAAAAGTGGTTGCCGCGCCCGAAAATAATTTGCTCTGACAGCAAGTGAGCTGGACGTGGATTTCAAGGCCGATAACTGCCTCCCATTCCATGGGTATTCCTCGGTAATGAAGCGGCGCTTTCAGGGTTTAAAAGCTGGAGTTAAAAAAGACGTGGAAATTATACGCCTGCCAGGGTGTGGAAATGGCTGCCTGTTAGTACGATCAAAAACAATCAGGCAATTAATTTAAGGATATTCCCTAAGGGAAAGCAATCGTAGAATAGCAGCTGACTTTTACTCTGGGAAAATACTTTGAAGGGAATAATCCTGGCCGGTGGCTCTGGTAGCCGGCTGCATCCGTTAACGCTAACCGTGAGCAAGCAACTGTTGCCGGTATACGACAAACCGATGGTTTACTATCCCTTGTGTACCCTGATGCAGGCGGGTATCCGGGAAATGCTGGTAATTTCGGACCTGCGTTCTGTGCCAGCCTATGAACAGCTATTGGGTGATGGCAGTCAGTGGGGTCTGGAGATTAGTTATGCCGTGCAGCCATCGCCGGACGGTCTTGCCCAGGCATTTACACTTGGGGCTGATTTCATTGGTGCTGATTCGGTCTGCCTGGTGCTGGGAGATAATATTTTTTATGGTCATGGATTGTCGCAGCAGTTACTGAGCGCGGCGAGTCTCGATGCCGGCGCCGTGGTATTTGGGTATTACGTAAAAGACCCCGAGCGTTACGGAGTGTTGACCTTTGATGATCAGCAGCGGGTGGTCGATATCCAGGAAAAGCCGATAAAGCCTGCGTCTAATTATGCGGTGACCGGTCTCTATTTTTACGATAATCAGGTGATTGAAATTTCCCGAGGCCTTAGCCCGTCGGCGCGGGGTGAATACGAAATTACCGATTTAAATCGGGTTTATCTGCAGCAGAAACAGTTAAGGGTTGAGTTACTCGGTCGTGGCACGGCGTGGCTTGATACCGGCACCCACGATTCTCTGCTGGATGCGGCTAATTTCATCAAAATAGTCGAAGAGCGTCAGGGGCTGAAGATAGCCTGTCCTGAAGAGATCGCTTACCGTCAGGGTTGGGTGTCCGTCGAGCAGGTAGAGCAGCGTATCGCGACCTTTGGTGAAAGCAGTTACAGCGAATATTTGCGAGCATTACTTGAAGAGAGGCAGCCGATATGAGGTTTGAGCGCCTGCCAGTAGTCGATGCGCTGCTTATTTCGCCCAGGGTCCACGGCGATGACCGCGGGTTTTTTTACGAAAGCTGGCGGCAGGACCAATATTCCGCTTTAGGAATCGGTCCAGACTTTGTTCAGGATAATCACAGCCGTTCGACTCGGGGTGTGCTTCGCGGCTTGCATTATCAGCTCGATATGCCACAAGGGAAGTTAGTGCGCACTATTGTGGGCGAAATTTACGACGTAATTGTTGATTTGCGTCGCAGCTCGTCAACGTTTAGACAGTGGGTTGGCGTGGTGTTATCGGCTGACAACCACACGATGCTTTGGGTGCCCCCCGGATTTGCGCATGGCTTTCAGGTGGTTAGTGATGTGGCTGAAATTGCCTACAAATGCACAACTTATTATGCTCCAGAAGACGAGCATACTTTGCTCTGGAACGATTCGGAGCTCGCGATTGACTGGCGGTTAGGCGTCGCACCGAATTTATCGGCCAAAGACCAGCAGGGGAAATTACTACTCGACGCACCGACGTACCCATGAGGGTATTGCTAACCGGAGCAGGGGGCCAGTTGGGGCGGTCGTTGCGGCAATGCGTGCCCACTGATGTTGAGCTGTTGGCGCCGTCAAGTGACCAGCTGGATATCACAAACCCGGTTCAACTAGAGCAGTGGATGGTCGGCCGAAAACCGGAATTAGTAATTAATTGTGCTGCTTATACCCAAGTCGACCAGGCCGAGTCAGACCCGCAGGCGGCTGAGGCAATTAACCATATTGCCATCAAACAGCTGGCTGGTTTTGCCGGGCAAACCGGTGCTCGGGTGTTACATATTTCTACGGATTATGTATTTGATGGCGAGGCCAATCGGCCCTATCTGACCTCCGCTACCTGCGCGCCACGGGGAGTTTATGGCGCCAGCAAACGCCGTGGCGAGTTGGCGCTACTAAAGGTGTTACCGGAGCGGTCAACGATTGTCCGTACCAGTTGGCTCTATTCTGAGTACAGGCAGAATTTCTTGTTGACCATGCTTAGATTAATGGCAAATCGCCAGAGCTTGTCTGTGGTAGTCGACCAGATCGGTACCCCAACCCACTGTGGTGGACTCGCCGAGTTTTTGTGGTGGGCCGCGGGTGAGCGGTCATTGCCCACTGTGCTGCACTGGGCTGATGCCGGGGTTGCCAGTTGGTACGATTTTGCTACCGCGATAATGGAATTAGCCTGCCAGGCCGGTCTTTTGCCCGGTCCGATCGAGGTGTTGCCGATTGCCAGTCGGGACTACCCGCAAGTAGCCCCAAGGCCTGCCTATTCAGTGCTTGATGCATCACAGAGCTACCAGCTTTCAGGAATGCCCCCGGTCCACTGGCGGGCAGGGTTGCGTAGAACGTTGGCTAGATTGGTCACTTAACTGATCTGGTTGAAATCAATTTCTAAAAAACTAGGATGTACTAAGTGACCAAGATTCGATCATGGCTAATAACTGGTGGTGCAGGGTTTATTGGTAGTAATTTCGTCCATTATTGGTGTCGCCAATACCCGAATGACAAAGTAGTGGTACTGGATGCGCTGACTTACGCGGGCAACCGTAATAGCCTGGTTACTCTTGAGGGGCAGGCTAACTACAGTTTCGTGCACGGTGATATTACTGATCAGTCGTTGGTAGAGTCACTGCTGCGTGATCAGCAGCTAGGAGGCATCGTTAATTTTGCTGCTGAATCCCACGTTGATCGGTCCATTACCGGGCCCGACGCTTTCGTATCCACCAATATTGTCGGCACCCATCGTTTGCTTGAGGCAGCGCGAAAGGTCTGGTTGACCGAAGGCATGGCCAGTGACCATCGCTTTCACCAGGTTTCTACCGACGAGGTGTATGGCTCGTTGGGTAATGATGATCCGGCTTTTACCGAAGAGCATTCCTATCAGCCCAGCTCGCCCTATGCCGCCAGTAAAGCCAGTGCCGATCACCTGGTGCGCTCATACCAACACACCTTTGGCCTGCAGACCACAATCAGTAATTGTTCTAATAATTACGGTCCTTACCAGTTTCCGGAGAAATTGATCGGGTTGACCATCTGCAACCTGGTGCGCGGTAAAGCACTGCCAATTTACGGCACTGGGAAGAATATCCGTGACTGGCTGTTTGTAGAAGATCACTGCCGCGGCATCGATCGGGTGTTGCGGGCGGGGCAGTCTGGTGGCACTTATAACATCGGCGGTGGTACCGAGTTAACCAATATTGAGCTGGTGCAACGACTTTGTGATCTGGCTGACGAAGTGATTGGCGCCAGTCCTGAGCTCCAGGCGCGTTATTCCGAGTCGCCCGCGAGCAAAGGAGTTCCCTGTAGTAGTTTGATCGAATACGTGTCTGATCGTCCCGGTCATGACTGGCGTTATGCGGTCGACATCAGCTATATCGAACGAGAACTGGGATACCGCCCGCAAACCAATATAGAGCAAGGTCTAGCCGATACTCTGCAATGGTATTTGGCTAACGAGAGCTGGTGGCTAGCGGTGATGGATGGCTCATACCAACAGTGGATCGATAGCCAGTATGCAACCTCAGATAGCTCCTTGGGTAACGGCCAGCCGAGCTAGCCCAGGGGTGGTCTTAGCTGATGCCAGTCTGTTGCTTGCTGTAACTGATGAGCTGCGCGTAATAGAACGTCTTCCTGCAGGAAGTTTCCGATGAGTTGCAGGCCAACCGGCAGGCCATCAACTTGCGGCGCCGGAACCGAAATGGCCGGTAATCCCGCCAGATTGACCGCCGTGGTGTAGATGTCAGAGAGATACATGGCCACGGGGTCATCCGCGTGGGCGCCAAATTGAAAGGCTGTGGTAGGTGACGTTGGGCCGGCCAGCACATCTACTTGCTCAAAGGCGGCGATAAACTCATCGCGAATCAAGCGTCTTACTTTCTGAGCCTTCAGATAGTAAGCATCGTAGTAACCAGCCGAAAGTACATAAGTGCCGGTGAGAATGCGGCGCTTTACTTCGGTGCCAAACGCCTCTTCGCGAGTGCGTTTGTACATGTCTTCAAGGTCGACCGGGTTGTCAGCGCGATAGCCATAACGAACACCATCATAACGTGCCAGGTTGGAAGAGGCCTCTGCTGAAGCAATCACGTAATAAGCAGGTACTGCCAGCTTGCTCATGGGCAGTTTGATATCGACCAGTACGGCGCCTAGTTTTTCCAGTTCAGCCAGGGCAGCGTGGACAGATGCGGCTATCTTCGTATCCAACCCTTCATCGAAATAGTCGCTGACCACACCAATTCGCAGTCCAGCAATCGAATTTTTCACGCCGCCTGCCATGTCGTTTACGGGGGCGTTCAGACTGGTGGAGTCTTTCTCGTCATAACCACACATGGCTTGCAGCATTAGTGCGGCATCTTCTGCGCTACGGGCAAATACTCCGCCCTGGTCGAGAGAAGAAGAGAAGGCGATCATGCCAAACCGTGAAACACGGCCGTAGGTCGGCTTGATGCCGGTGACGCCACAAAAGGCTGCCGGCTGACGGATTGAGCCGCCGGTATCGGTGCCGGTGGTCGCCGACACCAGGCCGGCAGCAACCGCAGCGGCGCTGCCACCCGAGCTGCCACCCGGTACCCGGTTGGTGTCCCAGGGGTTAACGGTTGGGCCATAAAAGCTGGTCTCGTTTGACGAGCCCATGGCAAATTCGTCCATGTTCAGCTTGCCTAAACTAACTGCGCCGGCAGCGTTTAGTTTGTCGACCACGGTAGCGTTGTAGGGGGCGATAAAGTTATCGAGCATGCGCGATCCACAACTGGTGCGAATGCCATCGGTGCAGAAAATATCTTTATGAGCGATCGGAATACCCAGCAACGGAGCCGTATCGCCCTGTCGTATCCGTTTGTCGGCTAGTTCCGCAGCAGCTAGCGCTTCTGCTCCGTTGATGGTGATAAAGCTGTGTAGCTTCGCATCAACCGTCTCAATGCGTTTTAGGGTTTGGCTCACCAGCTCGACGCTACTAAACTCACGCCGGCGTAACGCGGAAGCTAACTCGTTGAAAGATTGTTCAATCATTTGTTGTTGGGTTGCCGTAAAATAGCCACTGAATTAATGTGTTGGTGCGGGGTTATTCGGTTGTTACCTGTTCGATTACCTTAGGAACCAGGTAATGGCTGTCCTGGGTTGCTGCAGACAGAGGTTGAAATTTATCGTGCTGATCTGATTCGGTGACCAGATCTTCACGCATGCGTTGTATCGCATCCAGTGGATTGGATAAGGGTTCTATTCCGTCGGTATCGACGGCGCTGATTTGTTCAACCAGTTTTAAAATTTGCTGTAAGTCTTGTAGATGGTGATCAATTTGGACTGGGTCGAGTCCAATTCGGGCTAAATGAGCGGCCTGTTTGACATCGGAATGGCTGACGGACATGATTTTTCGACTTTCTGCTTTAATTGGGTAAATTGGGGGCCGTTAAGCAAGGAGCACTAGCCGGATTAAGCTACATTATATAGGGTAGTCGCCGTTAGTGTATTGGGTGGGTCTGGGTTGAGTTGACTGTTTTTGCAAGTTGCGATTACTTAATGGCGTTGTTACATTTTCTCAATTAAAGCAGTTAGTTATAGTAGTCGATTTCAAATCTGTAAGAGATTTTTCAGTCTGGCCGGTAGGTTATTGACCTTCTTGAAAATAAGATTTCCATAGTCGGTGGTAGTTGGCCGCTGATAGTAGATACTAGGTGCGCTCTAACGAAAGGGTGTTTCCAATACCAGGGTGAATGTTGTTCATGTTCAAAAAGCTGTTAGGGTTTTTTTCCAGTGATCTTGCGATTGATCTGGGTACAGCGAATACGCTGATCTGTGTTCGCGGCCAGGGTGTCGTGCTGAATGAGCCGTCGGTGGTGGCTATTCGCCATACCAATCAGGGCGGTCGCAAGATAGTGCAGGCGGTGGGTATTGAGGCTAAACGGATGCTTGGGCGTACTCCCGGGAATATTGAAGCGATTCGACCGTTAAAAGATGGAGTGATCGCTGATTTTTTTGTCACTGAAAAAATGCTTCAACACTTTATTCGCAAGGTGCACCCGAGCAGTTTTTTTCGGCCCAGTCCGCGGGTGGTCATTTGTGTGCCGTGTGGTTCCACTCAGGTGGAGCGGCGGGCGATTCGCGAATCAGCGATGGGCGCTGGTGCTCGCGACGTGTTTCTGGTGGAAGAGCCGATGGCGGCGGCGATCGGTGCCGGGCTGTCGGTAAGCGAAGCAACCGGGTCCATGGTGCTTGATATCGGTGGCGGGACCACCGAAATAGCCGTGATTTCCCTAAACGGATTAGTATTTTCCGATTCTGTAAGAATCGGTGGCGACCGGTTCGATGATGCCATTGTTAATTATGTACGTCGTAACTACGGCACGCTCATTGGTGAAACCACCGCAGAACTAATCAAACACCAAATTGGCAGTGCATACCCCGGCAATGAGGTGCGCGAGATGGAGGTTAAAGGCCGGAATCTGGCTGAAGGTATCCCGCGTAGTTTTACGTTGAACAGTAATGAGGTGTTAGAGGCTTTGCAGGAACCTTTACAGGGGATCGTTAGTGCTGTGCGGAATACGCTCGAGCAGACCCCGCCGGAGCTGAGTGCAGACGTCGCTGAAAAAGGAATGGTGCTGACGGGTGGTGGTGCGCTGCTGACGGATATTGACCGGCTGTTGGCCGAAGAGACCGGCTTGCCGGTGGTGATAGCCGAAGACCCAATGATGTGCGTGGCCCATGGCGGAGAAATGGCGCTCGACTTTATCGACGATATCAGTGATGTTTTTAGCGACTGATTGAGCTAGCGACGACGAGGGTCAGTTTGGCCGAACACATGTGGGCAGCGCAGCCCGAACACGTCACATGCCGCTGACGGACATAGCCATCGTGTTGTCGGCTAAATTTGGTGCCGTGGGTAAATGAATACACTTTTTGTCAAAGCGCCAGCAATTACCCTGCGTTTTGTTTTGCTCCTGTTAATTTCCACCGTTGCGATGGTTGCCGATCACCGTTATCGGGTCCTGGAAATGCCGCGAGGTTGGCTGTTAACAGTTATGCAGCCGATCCAGTTTGTTGCCGATTGGCCTGCCCAGCGCTGGCATGGATGGACGGAAGTCGTGGCTGCGCGGAGTCATTTGTTGCAGGAAAATAAGGCGCTGCTGGAGATCAATCAGCAGCTTGCAACTGAGCATCAGCAATTCGCCAAGCTGCAGGCAGAAAACCGTCGTTTAAATGAACTCCTTCAATCTATCGCTACTTCGAGCTTGCCGACTCGCTACCGATTAGCGCGAATCGTTCAGGTGTCGCTAGACCCGCATACTCTGCAAGTGCAAATTAACCTTGGTAGCCAGGCTGATGTGTTTCTAGGACAGCCAGTAATCAGTAGTGCCGGTGTATTTGGTCAGGTTGTTCATCTGTCACGTTACAGCGCCCAGGTATTGTTGATTACAGATTCGAGCCATGCCTTGCCGGTGATTGACCAGCGCAGTGGTCAACGGGCGATTGCTCGTGGGGATGGGCCCTCGGGATTGCTGAGGTTGCCGTTTCTGGCGGCTCACGCCGATATTCGTGAAGGTGACTTGTTGTTGAGTTCAGGGTTGGGAAAAGTCTTTCCTGCCGGTTATCCGGTGGCGACTGTACGTTCGGTTTCCACTCCTGTCGGAGAGAAATTTGCCGAGGTAGTCGCCGTGCCGGTGGCTGATCCGGGTAAGGTACAGGAGGTGTTGTTGCTCTGGCCAGATCGCGCTGTGCAGACCATAGAAGAACCTGTTACTGATGACTTAGTTGATGATCAGGCTGACGATGGTGATCATGAATGAATGACGTGGCCAACTGGCGTGATGGATGGTTGATTTTGACCACTTTGCTAGCGGCATTGATTATCGACAGCATGGTGTTGCCGCAATTTCTGGGGTCATTTCGGCCCGATGTGTTGGCTGTGATAGTGATCTACTGGAGTTTGATGGCTCCACAGCGAGTGGGTGTTGGCGTGGCCTGGGTGGCCGGGTTGTTGGTGGATGTAAGTAGTAGTGGCTTAATCGGTCTGCACGCAATGGTGTTGTCGATGCAGGCGTATATAACTCTGATGCTTTACCAACAAATCCGAATGTTGCCTCGGTTTCAGCAGACTCTATTTGTCCTCATCCTGATGGTGCTCGGGAAGTTGTTGGCTATGGCAGTGCTTGGGATGACAGGCAGGCTGCCCACCATCGAGTTCTGGTTTTCGTTACCGGCCAGTGTCGTATTTTGGCCTCTGATCTACGCGTTAGTTCAGCGTTGGCGAAAGAGGGCCTTGTTGCCCTCATGATTCAATTTAATAATGGTTAATCTGGTGTGAGCTCGCATCGATTAATGAGGTGGGCGTCGACCGGGGTGGTATCACCGGCATGAAAAGGCAGGAGACCCTTGCCGATCATCGTCAGGACTTGCGGCGATACTCGTTGCGGGCGTTAGTCGCGTCGGTAGCTGTTATGGCCGTACTGATGTTGTTGTTTGCCAGACTCTATTTCTTACAGGTGGTCGATCATGAGCACTACGCTACCGCATCGCGCAGTAACCGATTGCGGCTCGAGGTGTTGCCACCGGTGCGTGGAGCCATCGTCGATCGTCACGGCGAGTTATTAGCGGTTAATGTGCCGGCATTTAGCCTAAGCCTGGTACCGGAAGAGGTGGACGACCTTGATGAACTCATCGCGAGTCTTGGTGGGTTAATTGATATTAGTGATGCGGATATAGAGCGATTTAGCCAGCAACGCGGACGCAGCCAACCTTTTGATGCAGTGGTGTTACGCGGTCACTTGAGTGAGGAGGAGTTGGCGGTTCTTGCGGTTAACAGCCACCGCTTTCAGGGTATTCGTCTTGATGCGGAGTCGGTACGAAGTTATCCGTACGGCCCACTGCTTGCTCACCTGGTTGGTTATGTTGGCCGTATGTCGGAGAAAGACCTGAAGCAGGTTAATGCTGATCGCTACCGTGGCACTCGCTTTTACGGCAAATCAGGGATTGAACTGGTTTATGAGTCACAACTGCATGGTGACAACAGTTTTCGCATCGTCGAGCGTAACGCCCGCGGACGTGAGGTGAGGGAGTTGCAGCGAGGTACTCCCGGTGCCGGCGAGCTTATTCAGCTGACTATCGACGTCGGTTTTCAACGGGCCGCCGTCGTGGCATTGGGTGATCAGGCCGGTGCGATTGTGGCAATGAAACCCGATAACGGTGCGATTCTCGCACTGGTTAGCTGGCCAGCGTTTGATCCAAATTTGTTTGTGCGTGGAATTGGCAACGACGCGTATCAGGGGCTACTTCACGATCCGTTACGGCCACTATTTAATCGCGCGACTCGGGGTCAGTACCCACCAGGGTCGACGTTGAAGCCGTTTGTTGGCTTTGCCGGTATAGAAGAGGATATTGATGTGACCTCACGAATTTTCTGCCCCGGCTTCTTTCAACTGGATGGCAGAGAACGAAGATACCGCTGCTGGAAGCGCTGGGGACATGGTTCTCTGGATCTTGTCGGCGCGATTACTCAATCTTGTGATGTGTTTTTTTACAATTTGGCGGTTAGCCTTGGCATTGACCGCATGCACCATCATCTTGCCCGTTTTGGCTTTGGTGCCCGAACGGGATTGGAGCTAGGCCGCGAAAGTGTCGGATTGTTACCCTCGTCGGAATGGAAGCAGGCGGCTCTTGGTGAACCATGGTATCTGGGTGAGACCGTTATTAGCGGGATCGGCCAGGGCTATAATTCGGCGACTGTCCTGCAGCTGGCACGGGCAACCGCGATTCTTGCGCAACGGGGTAAAGATGTGCGTCCCCATCTTTTGCTCCGGACAGAGGAGTCGGAAAAATACGCGGTACAGGCGCCAGACGCTACCTGGGATACGATCATTGAGGGGATGACGGCGGTCGTGCATGGACCGAAAGGAACTGCCCGAAAAATTGGTAAGGGTATTGACTATCAGATAGCGGGTAAAACCGGCACAGCCCAGGTTTATCAGCTGAGTCAGGATAAAGATGAAAAGAAAAACCGGGGTGAAGTTGCTAAAAAGCTTCAGGATCATGCCCTGTTTATTGCTTTTGCGCCGGTTGAGAATCCTCAACTAGTCGTGGCGGTGATTGTGGAAAATGGTGGATCGGGAAGTGGCACCGCTGCGCCGATTGCCCGGAAGTTGTTTGACTACTACTTTGCAAACCTATGAAATATTTTCGTTTCGATAGTTTGTTGCTTGCAATCCTTTTAATGCTCATTACTATCGGTTTGATAGTCAGTTACAGCGCTTCAGGCGGCGATATGGCGGTGGTCAAAGGCCAGCTGATTCGTGTTGGTATTGGCCTCTTTATCATGCTGGCAATCGCTCAGGTCCCCAGCTATTTTTTCTATCGCCTGGCACCTGCACTGTTCTTGTTTGGGCTCGCGTTATTGCTTGCTGTTGAGTTGGCGGGTGATGTGGGCAAAGGCGCGCAGAGGTGGCTTGATCTTGGGGTGATGCGCTTTCAGCCTTCCGAACTAAGTAAATTGATCGTGCCGCTGATGGTCGCCCGCTATCTTTCGGAACGGGCGCACCCGTTGCCGTGGCGCTATATTGCTGGCGCGTTATTGTTGATCGTGCTGCCCGTGGCGTTAATTTTGGGCCAGCCTGACCTGGGCACTGCGTTGATGGTGACAGCGTCGGGCCTGGCGGTGATTTTCTTTGCTGGTATTAGTTGGCGGCTAATGGTTGGTGGAGCTGCGCTAGGTTTGGCTCTGGTGCCGGTTGCCTGGCATTTTATGCATGATTATCAGCGTCGCCGAGTATTAACTCTGCTTGATCCGAGTAGTGACCCCCTTGGGGCCGGCTATCACATTATCCAGTCCATGATCGCCATCGGATCTGGGGGTGTTTGGGGTAAAGGCTGGATGAACGGTACCCAGGCGCACCTGAAGTTTTTGCCTGAGAGTTCCACCGATTTTATTTTTGCTGTATTCGCTGAAGAGTTCGGCCTGGTTGGTTGCGGGGTGCTGCTGACGCTCTATCTGGCGCTATTGCTACGGGGGTTGCAGATATCTGCTACTGCCGGAGATAGCTTTGGCAGGTTGATGGCAGGTGCGATCGTGGCGATTTTCTTCTTTTATGTCGTGGTTAATATTGGCATGGTTGCCGGCGTATTGCCGGTGGTCGGTGTACCGCTGCCGCTGATAAGCTATGGTGGCAGTTCGTTAGTGACTCTGCTGCTTGGGTTTGGCGTGCTTATGGCTGTTCGAAATGATCGGAAAATGTGGACTAAATAGGAACATAGTGTGAAATTAGAATTGGATACACCCTTTTTATATCGCCACTTACTGCTGCTTTTTGGGTTGTTGTTGGCCCCACTGGTTGAGGCTGAAGACTTTTCTGCTTCGCCGCGTATAGCGGAGTTGATTGATGAACTGGTCAGTGAGCAGGGATTCCAGCGCACCGAACTGACGGAGCTTTTTTCCGAGGCTGAATATAAACAGTCAATTATTGACGCCATTAACCGCCCGGCGGAAAAAACCCTTGAATGGCACGGTTACCGAAAAATATTTGTCACCGAAAAACGCACGGCCCAAGGGAAGGAGTTTTGGCAGCAAAATGCGGCTCTGCTAGAGAGGGCGGAGCAGACTTACGGCGTTCCAGCCCAGATAATTGCGGCCATAATCGGAGTGGAAACTTACTATGGCCGCCTAAAAGGTGGTTATCGTGTATTGGATGCGTTGACAACATTAGCTGCCAGTGATTATCGGCGTAATGACTTCTTTCGTAGTGAATTGGAGGCATTTCTAATTCTGAGTCGTGACGAGAACCAGGACCCGCGTGTGGCGGTGGGGTCTTACGCTGGCGCAATTGGAATTCCGCAGTTTATTCCCACCAGTTATCAGCGCTATGCCGTTGATTTTGACGGCGATGGACAGCGTGACCTGGTTAGTAGCGTGGCAGACGCCATCGGTAGTGTCGGCAACTATTTGGCTGAGCATGGCTGGCAGCGGGGCGCACCGGTGTTGAATTATGTCAACTACCCTTATCGCGCTGATGACTCGTTAATAACACAGGGCTATGAGCCGCATACCTCCGTGGGGGTGTTACAGGAAAAGGGTGTAACCTGGTCCGCCGGCGTCGCTCCGGCACTCGACCGGCAGGCAGCGCTTGTGGCGTTGGGCCAGCAGAACGGCCATACGATGGTTGCTGTGTATCAAAATTTTTATGCCATCACCCGTTATAACCACAGCCCGCTCTATGCCATGGCCGTATTTCAGCTCAGTGAAGCTCTGCTTGCTGATCGTGACTCTTAACTATGCGTAGCAATATTAGCCGGCTGGTTTTTCTAATTTGGTTGACCGCCTGGGTGGGGGGCTGTACGTCTACGGTTACTCAGCAAAAACCGAGTGACAGTCTGGCTACGGCTGCTAAGCCTGCTGAGATTGATGGTCCGCCTTTGTTTGTTCCTGCTGATTTATCTTTAATTCCAGACGCAGTGCCGCAAACAGAGGTTCTCTGCCGTGGGTGTACGCGCCCCTATAAAATTGCCGGCATCCGTTATGTGCCGAAAGCGAGCAGCAGTGGTTATCGTGAGCAGGGCAATGCTTCATGGTACGGCACTGCTTTTCACGGCAAACCGACCGCTAGTGGTGAACCCTACGACATGTTCGCTATGACTGCCGCACATAAAACTCTGCCGTTACCCAGTTATGTGCGGGTACGACATCTGCAAAATGGCCGGGAGGTCACCGTTAAAGTAAATGATCGCGGTCCATTTCACACCGGACGGATTATTGACCTTTCTTACGCCGCAGCGGTGAAATTGGGTATTGATAAAGCGGGTAGTGCTGCGGTCGAAGTAGAAGCTCTGTCGACAACCTCAGCCGTAGCATCAAACTCGCCACCGGGGCTGTCACAGCAAAAACTGGCAGGGGCCTATTATCAGGCTGGCGCGTATGCTGATCAGCAAAACGCAGAAAACGTGAAGTCGAAGTTACTTGCGGTCGGGGTCGAACCGGTCGTCATTATTAAGGTCGAAGTCAGCGGTCGTACTTTGCACCGGGTGCGAGTAGGGCCCGTCTCGACGGAAGTTGAAATGTTAACACTGGCCCAGTTACGCGATATGGGTATTCCCGGAACCAAAGTGGTAATTAGATGATTGAAAAGCCTGTTAGTAATGTCAGCATAGCCATAAGTCCCTGGTTTAAAAACCTGGGGTTGGCGGCTTTGTTGCTGTTTTGCGTACCCGTAGTCTTGGCCTCGCCAATCCCCAGTGCGCCAACGCTGAAGACTACTAGCCACGTATTGTTTGATTTTGCCAGTGGACGGGCGCTGGTGGAGCAGGACGCGGATAATCAGGTAGAGCCCGCTAGCCTGACCAAAATAATGACCACTTTCCTGGTGTTTGAGGAGCTTGCCGCTGGACGGATCAGTGAAGATGATCTGGTAACTATCAGTAAGCGTGCCTGGCAGACCGAAGGCTCTAGAATGTTTGTTGAAGTTGGCAAGCAGATTCCCGTCATTGACCTGCTTGTTGGCATGGTCGTGCAGTCTGGTAACGATGCCAGTGTTGCCCTGGCCGAGCACATTGCCGGTAGTGAAGATGCATTTGCCGAGCTGATGAACGCAACGGCCAGGCAGCTGGACATGGTTAACAGCCAATTTAAAAATGCCACTGGGCTGCCGGCAGAGGGCCATTTCAGTAGCGCAAGAGATATGGCCCTTTTAGCGGCTGAGACGCTGCGACGGTTTCCTCAGCGCTACCAGCTCTACGCTCAAAAAGAGTTCACCTTTAACGGGATCCGCCAACACAATCGCAATCGTCTGCTCTGGCGAGACTCCTCCGTCGACGGGTTGAAAACCGGACATACCGAAGCCGCTGGTTATTGCCTGGTGGCCTCAGCAGAGCGCGATGGAATGCGTCTGATTAGTGTGGTTACCGGGACTACCAGCGATACAAAAAGATTCGAAGAGACCCAGAGTCTGCTCAATTACGGATTTCGGTTCTTCGAGGTGGTCACCCTGTTTAAAGGTGGTGAAGTACGCAGCCAGGCGCCGGTTTACGCGGGTGCGGTGGATTCGGTGCCGGTGGGCATTGCCGATGATCTGGTGTTGACCTTGCCGCGTGGGCGCATGCAGGATCTTTCTGCCGTAGTCGAAATTGATCGGGAGATTCCCGCACCAGTAGTCGCCGGCACCGAGCTGGGTGAATTGCTGGTCTCACTTGACGGCGAGTTACTTGCCAGGCAGCCGTTACTCGCGCTTGAAGGGGTTCCTGAAGGTTCTCTGTTTCAGCAGGCAGAAGCATGGGTGAGGAGCTTTTTTGAATAGACCAAATCCCTCGCATGAGCAGCCTTTAGAGCTGGCCTGGGTAGGTGGCGAGTTTGTCGCGCCAGCTGCAGCAAAAATCTCTGCTCTGGACCGGGGGTTTATTTTTGGCGATGCAGTTTATGAAGTAATCCCTGCCTACGGCGGTAACCTCTTTTTGCTGGAACCGCATCTACAGAGGTTAGAGCACAGCCTGGAAATTACCCGTATACGTAATCCGTTTAGCCACACCGAATGGCGAAATTTACTCGCCGATCTGGTGGCGCGGTGTGGTGATCATGATCAGTCTGTTTATTTGCAGGTAACCCGCGGTGTGGCTCCGCGAGATCATGCTTTTCCAGACATTGAGCCGACCGTGTTTTGCATGAGCCGACCGATGGTCGGCGTGTCAACTGAGCTGTTGCAACAAGGCCTGGCGGCGATTACTACTGAAGATATTCGTTGGAACTACTGCCATGCAAAAACGACCTCCCTGATTGCCAACGTGATGCTGCGTCAGCAGGCAGTCGATGCATCTGCCGATGAGGCGCTACTGCTGCGTGATGGACAGCTTACAGAGGGAGCAGCAAGTAATGTTTTTATTGTGGTTAATGGGCAGTTACTGACCCCCCCGGCCGGCGAGCAGCTACTACATGGCATCACTCGTGAACGGATATTGGAGTTGGCGAGCAAGGAAGGGATTCCCGTCGCCGAACAGCAAATCAGTGAGCAGCAGTTGCGCGAAGCGGATGAAATTTGCATTAGCAGCTCCACCAAGGCGATTTTGCCGGTGACCCGGCTAGATGGTACGGCGGTGGGCACAGGATCACCTGGCCCAGTGTGGAAAGCGATGTGGCGGGCGTATCAAATGGAAATTGAACAGGTACGACGTGGTGCAGTCGGCTGATCTCAGCCATGAACCAGGCTCAGGTTCTATTGTCACGCGCAGGTTTGAGGGCTTACAGGACTATTCGCTAATCCAGGGAAAAATGCAGCAATTTGTTGCTGATCGCCAGGCTGGGGCGATAGATGAGATCTGGCTGCTGCAACATCGCCCAGTGTTTACTCAGGGCATTAATGGTCAGCCTGAGCATGTACTTGATGCCGGTGATATTCCGGTGGTGAAGAGTGATCGCGGTGGTCAGATTACCTACCACGGACCCGGCCAACTGGTCTGCTATTTGATGCTGGATATGCAGCGCCGGGCGCTGGGTGTAAAAGGGTTGGTGCAGACCCTTGAGCAGGCGGTGATCAATGTGCTGCTGGGCTTTGGGTTGCAGGCGGAGCGCCGTTGCGGTGCCCCGGGGATTTATATCGACGAGGCTAAAATTGCGTCGCTTGGCCTGCGCATCCGCCGCGGGTGTAGTTATCACGGCGTGAGTCTGAATGTTGATATGGATCTCGAGCCTTTCGGTCGCATCAACCCTTGTGGTTATGTAGGCATGGCTGTGACACAGCTATCTGAATGGATGCCGGTGGTTTCCCTGTCAATTAATGAGGTGGGTACGCGTATGGTTGATGAGTTAACGCGATTGTTGTCAACTTAAATTAACCGGCTCGTTAATATTCAGGCCGACGTCATTGGCTGCATCAGGCGGGGAAGGTTGCCCGTGAGGCCGATGGTTCGTAGCAACAGCTCAGGTTTAACGATAACGCTTTTATTCAGCATCGATACGCCCAGGCCGCGCACGTCGGTAGCAGGCCGCACAGACCAGCGGTAGCACGAGCGGAGCATTTCCTGAGCCGTCATGTAGGCGTTAACCTCACTGCGTCGCCAGCGGTCGTAACGATTAAGTAACTCCGGGCTACCCGGGTCGCCGGTCTGGTCAGCGAGCAGTTCTGCCAGTGTCAGAGCGTCGGCAATGCCGAGGTTGGCGCCCATGCCGGCCAACGGGTGGATACGGTGGGCAGCGTCGCCGATTAGTGCGATTCGGTTACCGACATAACGCCGAGCTTGCTGTTGAAAAAGTGGGAAGCTGAATCGGGCTGAGCTATCAGTTATCACGCCGAGTTTGCCGTCGATCACGTCACCCAGTTCACGGCGAAAATCAGCATCGGATTGATTGACCAGTTGTCCTGCGTGCTCAATCCCGGTCGACCAGACGATTGAGCAGTAACCATCAGCCAATGGCAAAAATGCGATGGGCCCGCCTGGCAAAAATTTTTGCCAGGCGGTGTGTTGGTGATTGCGAGCAGGTTTAACTGTAGCGATTACTGCTTGCTGGTGGAAATCCCGGCGGCTGATATCGATCTGCGCTTGTCGGCGGATGCCAGAGTC
>QNFC01000016.1 GCA_003645395.1 Gammaproteobacteria bacterium | reverse complement strand
CGGGCTTCATCTGATTCGCCTTTGGGGGCAACGCAGACCGCGTTGACTTCGGTTTTATCAACCGCGACCGGATTCCAGCTGCGTAGTTGAGTGGAAATGCCATCGAACAGAATTAGATTCGGGTAAATCAGCACCTGGCGCAGCCGACCGGCCATCCATTTAGCTTCGAGCTTACCGACCCGCTCTTCCAGAGCGTCATATTGCATGCCCAGAGCGCGATCCCGGTAGTTGGGAATGTCGGTCCAGATCATCACGTGACCGTTGCCCAGGTCGTAGTTGCCGTTGTCGGTGTCGATCAGATCGACCTGGATGGCTTTCACACTGTCTTCGCTATTGGCCGCAGCCGCTAATTTGGCCCGCTCTGCTGCCAGGCGGAAATAAGAGGCGTGAACAATATCGACGTGATAACCATCAACACCATTTTCGGCCTGCATTTTCCAGTTGCCGCGATGGGTGTAAACCGAGCGACCGCGCAGTACTTCCAGGCCATCTTTGGACTCGTTGGCAAACATCTCGATGAAGCGAGCGGTCTCTCCCAGGTGCTCAAGTAGGGTTGGGCTATCCGGATTGAGACTGGCAAAAATAAAGCCGTGATGGGCGGCTACGTGGGGTACTGGCGTCAGGTCATAATTGCGGTCGAGATAACCTTCGGGAAATCCGCCACGTTCCTTATCTTTGATATCCAGTAGTTTGCCGGCGCTGCTGAAGACCCAGCCGTGATAGGGGCAGGCAAAATTTTTGGCGTTGCCACTGGCCTGACGGCACACTTTGGCGCCGCGATGGCTGCAGGCGTTAATGTAGCCGCGATATTCGTCACCTTTCCCACGCACAATAATCACCGGCTGGCGGCCGACAAAGGTGGTGATGTAATCGTTCTCTTTCTGCAGGTGAGTTTCGTGGTCGATGTAGATCCAGCCACCTTCGTAGATGTGGGTCATCTCCAGTTCAAAAATTTCTTCGTCGGTATAAATCGAGCGATGCACGCGAAAAGTCTCGCCGGGCTCGTCCTGAATACGCCAGTTAAGGTCTTTGGGTTGCATGCTTATTTCTCCTTGGCAGGGTGGGCCGTACGGTCACCTTCTATCGGTGGCGGCAGTAGAACTGCAGCTATTCTAGTTCAGGAGGTGTGCAAGTGGCGACTGGTTGAATGCAAGAGTAAAAAAGCCTGACCAGCGATCAGCTGGTCAGGCTTTAATAGATGGCGCTTACTGGTTGAGTCGGCTAATCAGCGCCTTCGCTTAACAGCTTGACCCACTGACGGTACTCGCCATGATAGAGCGATTCGTCGGCAGCCCGTTCTGCGCTACTTTCCGGTTCCAGGCCAATCGAGCGGGCGTCGTCATCCGCGCCCATCTGGTGACTTTTCATGCCGCGATCAAAGTCCTGCCAGGGCGATTTGGCACCGTAGTAGCCTTCCTGGCAGGCATCAAACTCGGTGAGATCATCCGGGGTGGCCAGACCACTGGCGCCGTAAAAGTCTTCATACTGGCGTAGCCGACGCTTGCGAGACTCAGCCGGTTCACCCACCGGGGCGATGCAGTTCACCGTCACTTCAGTCTCATCTTGACTCAGTGGCCGCCAGTGGCGCATCTGCGTAGAAATACCATCAAACAGAATGACGTTGGGGTAGATCATTACCTGGCGTAGTCGGCCCGCCATCCACTTGGCACGGTGTTCGCCGACACGCTCTACTAGTGAGTCATACTGCAAGCCTAACCCCCTGTCTCGGAAGTTAGCGATATCGATCCAGATCATTACATGGCCATTTCCCAGGGCGTAGTTGCCACCGGTGGTGTCGGGATTTTGCGGCTGAATGGCTTTGATGTTGTCGCCGCCGGCGGCTTCTGCCGCTTCTTTAGCGCGCATGCCGGCCAGGGTCAGGTAACTGGCGTGGACCACATCCAGGTGATAACCATCGACGCCGTTCTCAGCCTGCATTTTCCAGTTACCGTGGTGGGTGTAGACCGAGGTGCCGGGCAGGATTTCCAGCCCCTGTTCGGACTGCTCACTGAACATATCCATAAACACTTTGGCGCCGGCCAGGTGGTCTTCGAGTTCCTGCACCTCGGTGTTGATGCTGGCAAAGATGAAGCCCGCGTAGCTATCGACTTTGATCGGCGTGAGGTTGTAATCGGATTTTTGAAAGCCATCGGGGTAGTTAGCCGTGTCGAGGCTTTTGATATCGAGAATTTCACCCTGGGGGTTAAACACCCAGCCGTGGTAGGGGCATGACCAGTTTTTGGCATTGCCTTTTTTCTTACGACAAATTTTGGCGCCGCGATGGGTGCAGGCATTGATAAAACCGTGCAGCTTGCCTTCGTCATCACGGCTGATCACTACCGGCTGGCGACCGACCATGGTCGTGAAGTAATCGTTGGCATTGGGCAGCTGGCTATCGTGGGCGACATAGATCCAGTTACCTTCAAAAATTTCTTCTAATTCAGCTTTATATATTTCCGGGTCGGTATAGATCGAACGGTGGACTTTGAAGGTCTCGCCGGGTTTATCGATAATCCGCCATTTAACGTCTTCTGGTTTCATGTTGTTAGCTCCTTGTGCCCCCGGGTGCTTGTGCCCTGGGGTGCTGAATAATTTAGACGCTGAAAAAATCCAGCTGGCGGGGGATGATGTCATTGCGAATAATGACTTTTTTAGTTTTGATGCTGAAGCTGTCGCCTTTAGGCAGCAGCTCATAGTGGTAATCACCAAAAAAGAAATCGACCCGATGTTCGTCGAGCTTGTAGGCGTTGGCCTGGAATTTAGCATGCACCAGAATACGTTCAGCGCTGGCCTCTTTAATGCGCACGTTGCTTACCATGTGGGCCATCCTTGGCATCCGAATCAGCGATGACGAGAGTCCAGAATTAATCCGCCAGACCCGGTCTTTTAGACGGTTTTTGTCATCTAGATAGATCAGTGATACCTCGTTATCCGGGTCCTCACAGAGCACGTCATCGTCTTCCCAAGCGGGAATCCAGAACAGGCACTGCTCTTCGTAGAGCTCGAGCCAGCTATCCCAGTCGCGACGATCCAGCAGGTCCGCCTCTTCGAGCAGAAAGTCAGTGACCTCTGCGGTAAGTTGTAAATCAATGGCCATCAAACTGCTCCTTGTTGTGTTGGCATTTTCCTGGTCATCAGTTTCAACCAGTTACGGTAGTTATGGTGGTACAGGCCTTCGTCGGCCATATGTGGGGCGCTGTTGAGTACCTCGGTGGTGATTTCCGCCACCACGTCATCGGGGCCGTCAATAATTTGCGTCATGCCGCGATTAAAGTCGTGCCACGCTGATTTGATGCCGTAGTAGCCGTCCTGGCAGGCATCAAACTCGGTGAGATCATCCGGGGTCGCCAGACCACTGGCGCCGTAAAAATCCTCATATTGGCGCAACCGCCGTGTGCGGGATTCCGCCGGTTCACCGACCGGAGCAATGCAGTTCACGGTCACTTCGGTTTCATCTTGGCTCAAGGGCCGCCAGTGACGCATCTGCGTGGAGATGCCATCAAACAAAATCACGTTGGGGTAGATCACCAGCTGGCGCAGCCGAGCGGCCATCCATTTGGCTTTGACTTCGCCGACCCGCTCGACCAGCGCGTCGTACTCCATGCCCAGGCCGCGATCACGAAAATTCGGAACATCAATCCAGAACAGCTGATGGCCGTTGCCGAGGGTGTAGGTGCCGTTGCGTGGCTGCTCGGTGAGCGGGTCGATCGCTTTGACCTTGTCTTCAGCCCCCTCTTTGGCGGCGCGCTCGTTGCGGTTGGCAGCAATGCGAAAGTAACTGGCGTGCACCGTATCGACGTGATAACCGTCCACCCCGTTCTCGGCCTGCATTTTCCAGTTGCCGTGGTGGGTATAGACCGAGGTGCCGGGGAGGATCTCGAGTCCTTCAGCAGACTGCTCGTTAAACAGGTCCATAAACACTTTGGCCCCGGCCAGATGGTCTTTTAGTTCCTGCACCTCGGTGTTAACGCTGGCAAAAATAAACCCGGCATAACTGTCTACCTTGATGCGGGTGAGGTCGTAATCGGATTTCTGGAAACTATCCGGGTAGTTAGCCGTGTCGAGGCTTTTGATATCGAGAATTTCGCCTTGCGGATTAAACACCCAGCCGTGGTAGGGGCATGACCAGTTTTTGGTATTGCCCTTTTTCTTGCGACAAATTTTGGCACCGCGATGGGTGCAGGCATTGATAAACCCGTGCAGCTTGCCTTCGTCATCACGGCTGATCACTACCGGCTGGCGACCAACCAGGGTAGTGAAGTAATCGTTGGCGTTGGGCAGCTGGCTGTCGTGGGCGATGTAAATCCAGTTGCCCTCAAAAATCTGTTCCAGTTCGGTCTGGTAAATGTCTGGGTCGGTGTAGATAGATCGGTGGACCTTGAAGGTCTCACCCGGCTTATCCACCACCCGCCATTTAATATTTTCCGGTTTCATGCGCGTGCTCCGTAGAAAGTTTTATCCTTTGCGGCGGCATATTTTTTACGTCGAGCTGCCACCTGAGTATGGCAAGATAAGCGCCCTTAACATTTGTTAACTTGATGAGCGTCAGGATTCATTCAGATAGGCTCAGCGATTATGTGCGGCCCAGGCTTTGCGGTTTGCTTTAGGCTGGCTCTGGGATCGTGTTTTTCAACCATTAATTACACTAAAATATAGAGGTGGAGGTTCGGCATGAACGCACCAGGAAAATCAACTCGAGATTACGCTGATCTGGCCCGCACCGGCCACACCCACGTAAGTCTCTACACCTCGCCAGAGGTGTATCAGGACGAGCTGGATCGAATTTTTTACCGTTCGTGGGTATATGTGGCCCACGATAGTGAAATTCCCAATCCCGGCGATTACAAAACCACTTATATCGGTGAAATCCCGGTGATCGTCAGTCGTGATAGCAACGACAAGATTCACGTGATGATTAACCGTTGTATGCATCGCGGCGCCACGGTTTGTAATTCCGAGACCGGTAGCGGAGAGAAATTTGTCTGTCCTTACCACGGTTGGGAATTTGCCCCCGACGGCGAACTGCTCACCATCGGCCTGCCCAGGGGCTATAACGAAGGTGAGGTCAACCAGAAGGAACTCGGCCTGGTGCATGCCGCCAAAGTCGATAGCTATCGCGGCATCATCTTCGCCAGTCTCTACGAAGTACCCGATATCACCCTGGATGAGAAGCTTGGCAATATTAAGGAGGTGATTGATCTGTACATGAACCTCTCGCCGACCGGCAAGATCATTGTTGGTAAATCGGGGGTCTACAAGCATCCCTACCATGGCAACTGGAAAATCCAGACCGAGGGCAGTGTTGAGGGTTACCACGCCATCTTTACCCACGTCACTGCGCTGGATGTGATGCAGCGCAAAATGGGCGGTCATTTAAAAGGCTTCACTACTTCCGGATTGCACGGCTACGACACCGGCCACGGCAATAACGTGTTAGAGATCTACAAGCACTCCGATGAGGTAGTGCATGAGCGCTGGTCGAAGGAGTACATCGAGCTGCTTTGCGATGCCCACGGCGAAACCGCTGCTATGGATGCCCTGCGCTCGCGCTTCAATATGGTCATTTTCCCTAACTTTGCGATTCTGGAATATCAGTTCCGGGTGATTCGACCGCTGAGTCCCACCGAGACCGAAGTGCGCCTTTACCACACCATGCTCGATGGGGTGCCGAAAGAGGTCAACGTGCGGCGGATTCGTGACCATGAGTTCTTTTACGGCCAGGCGTCGTTTGGTGGGCCGGATGATTACTCAATTTTCGGTCGCATGCAGGAGGGTTACAAAGCCGACACCGTGCCGTGGGTTTATCTCAATCGCGGTATTAATACCGAAACTACGGATGAAAAAGGCAACCGGGTGGGTGACTTAACCCAGGAGACCCAGCAGCGGGCCCCCTATTATGAATATCGCCGCCTGATGGCGGGCGTGGAATAAGGTCAGGGAGAGACTCAATGGAACGTAGTGAAGCGGAAGATTTTTTATATAGTGAAGCGCGCTTGCTTAACAGCGGCAAGAACCGTGAGTGGCAAAAGTTGTTCACTGAAGATGCAATTTACTGGGTGCCAGCAAACGACCCCGATTCTGACCCAGAAGAGCACGTCTCTTACATCTATGATGATATGGAACTGCTTAATGAGCGGTTGGGGCGGCTGGAGAGTGAGTTCTGTTTCGCCCAGCAGCCAGCATCGACCACGTTGCACCAGATCAGCAATGTAGAGGTGGAAAATGGCGCGGATAACGAGGTGACTTTGCGCTCCAACGTGCTGATATTCGAGTTCCGTAACAACGGTCAGCAGCGGTTTTATCCGCTACAAACTTTCCCGGCTTTTTGTGAGCATCGCCTGCGAAAAGAAGCTGGCGAATGGAAAATCGCCTATAAAAAGGTGGCGCTACTGAATTGTGACGGTGAAATTCAGGATCTTACTTTTTTGATGTGAAGTCGCTGTTTTAAACAGTGGGCTGTTTCTAGAGTCCCTGCAAGGTTCCGGGTAAAAACCAGAGCCTTGCAGGGGCTTTTTTATTTGGCCTATGCAATCAAACTCTTCTAATATGTCGGATTGAGTCAGGCAAGGGAGAACATAATAATGCCAGATGAAGGATTTCCTTTTTCCCGCGATAGTAAGGATTACCAGCAGGGCATCGCGCTGATGCGCAAGGTGCTCGGCGATAGTGACGCCAGTAAAGTAGAAGGGCTGCTCGACCACCCGCTGTTTGGTGATTACATCGGCTGGATGTTCTCCAAAACCTGGGGAGCGCTCTATGCCCGCACTGAATTAAGTATCCGCGAGCGTTCCTTGGTGTTGATGGGTACCGACATGGCTTTAGGTCGGGAAGGGCCGCTTAAAGATCATATTCGCGGCGCCATGTTTGGCGGCCTGTCCCCCGAACAGGTGATGGAGGCGCTGTTCCAGGCCGGTATTTATGTCGGCGTGCCCTCGTTGCCCATGGCGATGCGGGTGATGGGAGAGGTGCTTGCTGAGCGCGAACAGAAGCAGACGGCCGCGGTTACCCCGCGTTCACAAACTACGGAGAGGATGAAGATGGACGATTTAGGTGTAAGACTCGGACCAATCAATCACGTCGCCATGGCGGTGAAGGACTGGAAAAGTGCCGCTCAGGGTTATGCGTCGATGATGGGGCTGAAGACCTGGCGGATTATGGATATCAGTACTGACATGATGACCAAGGCGGAGTACTACGGTGAGCCAGCCGAATTTCGCTGGATCAGCGCTTTTGCCATGCAGGGCAACACCCTGCTGGAACTCTGTGAGCACGTGAGTGGTAAAACCGTATTCGGCGATTTCGTTGAGAAGCATGGCGACGGCATGCAGCACGTCGGCGATTTAAGCCACCAGAACCCGCAGGAGCTGGTTAAGCAGTACACCAACAACGGTGTAAAAGTGGGTAACTACTGCAACATTGGCGGCATGATCGAGCTGCATTATCTCGATACCCGTGATCAGCTCGGTGGCATGTTCCTGGAAGTGGTCACGCCGGCAACCTATGCTCAGATTGCTGATATGGGTGAAGACTTCACCTTTGAGTAATCGGTTTTAGCTTTGCGGGAATTTTATTGCTGGGGCCTGGATTCGGTCTCAGTCGCAGGATCAACATAAATCAGTTGTTAGGGAGAGGAGCATGGCTCAAACCATACCGGTAGATCAGTGGCGCACCACGACGGTTGTTGTCCGTGATTACAAAGCAGTACTGGCGAACTTTGCCCGGTTTTTTGGCATCAGCAAGTGGGATGTTCGTAACGTCAACACTGACGATTTCGACCGCTATACCTATCAGGGCAAGGCCGCATCCGCAAAATGGGTGTCTGTGGTGGGTAAATCCGATGAGCTCGGCATAGAGCTGATTCAGCCGATTTCCGGTGATAGCGCTTACCAGGGATTTCTCGATAGTGTGGGTGAGGGCATGTTTGGGGTCTATGCCAGCAATTGCAATGGTGCCGAGTTTGCTGATCTGCAGGCAGGTCTGCTCAAAGATGAAGGCGTGTCGGTGTTGCAATCGCTGTCTGTGGCCGGTGAGGCTGATGTCTACTGGCTTGATACGCGTAGCTTGATTGCCAACATTGTGGTGAAAATCGTCTGTCCCCAAAGTGCCGATTTCAAAGGCCACGCCGCTGATGAAGTCGTCGAATTTGACCTGGCGGCCCTGGGCCCACAATTTATGCCCACCGGGGCAATGCTGCATATTGGTGTGGTCTGCGCTGACCGCGACAAGGTAAAAGCGGCCCTGCAGAGGCTGTTTGGTGATGGCCGCTGGATCGAATTTAACATTGAGTCCGGCGTCTCCATGGATAAAACCACCTATTACGGCGAGCCCTGCTACCACGCTTACGACAACCACGTCGGTCGATTCGACAGTCTCTGTTTTGAGCTGATCACCTCGCGTAGTGATCACAACGTTTACGACGAGTTCTTTAAAGAGCGGGGCGAAGGCATGCACCACACCTTTCCCTGCCTGGTGAGCGAAGCCGAGTTTGCGGTTGCTCTGCCGCTACTTGAAGCCGCCGATATGCCGATCATTCAGGGTGGCGATATTGGCGATTTGATGACCTATTACTACATCGACAGCCGTCGGTACCTGCCGGGGATTACTACCGAGGTGGTGATTCCGTTGCGTGATGACTGGAAAGAGGTGATGTTCGAGAGCCCAGAAGACGCGGCGATTCTCACCGGCAAATAGCGGTGGGCGAGGCGTAGTTGACGGCAACTAAGCAGAGTTTTGCCCCACTGGTCGGCCCCCAGCCACGGGCGCTGATTCTGGGCACGATGCCGGGTGAAGAAGCCTTACGAAAGCAGCAGTATTACGGCAATCCGCGCAATGCCTTCTGGGGCATTATGGCCGAGTTGTTTGGTTTCTCGGTTGAGCTGGAATACAGCGAGCGGGTGGCCAGGCTACAGTCATACCCGCTGGCGGTGTGGGATGTGATTGAGGAGTGCGTGCGCCCCGGTAGCCTCGATTCAAGTATCGAGCCTAAATCCATCCAGCCCAACAGGCTAGTCGATTTTCTGCAGCGTTACCCCACGATTACCCAGCTGTTTTTTAACGGCAGCCGCGCAGAGCAAGAGTTTCGTCGCCATGTGTTGCCATTGTTAGGTAAGGGTCAGGAGAGTCCGAAGATGACCCGGCTGCCCTCTACCAGTCCGGCGATGGCGAGGCTGCGACTCGCTGAAAAACTGGAACAGTGGCGGGTTGTCGGTGACGCTGTGTTAGCTAGCAACCAGGGGGAGTTCTAGTGGCCTAATTGACGTGGATCGGGGCTGGTAGAGAAATACCACTAGATAAACGATCGTTAAGTTGAGATAATGTACGGCAACGACGCGGCTTTCGCATTGGTTGTTGCCGATTGGTTTAGTGCTCTGATGCGTTAACTTTATAAGCGAATGGAGTCGACTTACTAAAGCGCGTGTTTTGAAATCAGATAATTAGCTGACAAAGGTTGAGTGATATGACGACTACAGCAACAAAAAAGCAGACTAGGGTGATTTTAGAGTCCTATAAAGAATCGCCTACTCTCGCGGTGCCGACTACGCTGATTTGTATCGCCATGGTGGCGATAATTATTGGTTCCTGGTCAGCTGCTTTGGCCGGATCATTGCCCATGTGGCTTGCCTGTATCGTTAACGGCCTGGCCAGCTACGGCATGTTCAGCGTTATTCATGACGCCGCTCATCGGGCTATTTCCAGTAATAAATGGGTCAACGACAGTATTGGTACTATCGGGCTGGTTTTTCTGTTCCCGTACGCACCGATGCCTATTTTGCGCTGGCTGCACATGCAGCATCACCGTTTTACCAACGCTAAAAACGACCCCGACTGGTTTACCGCCGCCTCGCCGCGCTGGCAGGCCCCGTTCCGTTGGGCGTTCTTCGACGGTTACTACATGTACTACTTCTTTCGCTACGGCGGTGAGTTTGTTACCAAGTTTATGGGGGTCTTCCTAGCTTATGTGATTCCTGCCATTCTGATCCTGACTGCCGCTATCTATTATGGCTATGGCCTGGAAGTATTCGTGCTCTGGTTTATCCCCACCCGTATCGGTCTGTTGCTGATCGACATTGTCTTTGTCATCCTGCCCCATGCGCCGGGTATCGTGAAGTGTGAAGACAATGAATACCTAGCGACCACTATGCGTATGGGCTGGGAGTGGTTGTTAACGCCGTTGATGGTTTACCAGAACTACCACCTGATTCATCACCTCTATCCGACGGTGCCTTTTTATAAAATGCATCGAGTTTGGCACTTGAAAAAGGACGAGCTGAATAAGCACGATGTTAGTTATCAAACAGCGTTTATTCTGGAGCCCGACAATATTGAGGTGCACAAGGGTTTTTATCCGCAGGCTACTTCAACCTAGAGCTGCATCGAATCTCTAACAAATAATACGGGTGGGTGGCGTTGCCCCCACCCGTATTAGACTGCGCCCCTGTGTTTGCTTTACCCGGTCGGGCAGGTCACTGTTCCTGTTCTTTGGTTAACAGCATTGGCTGACCGCGCGGCCTATTCCCAAGAACCGAATTCACACTAAAAATCACGACGCTGAAACCGTCATTCAGCGCAAGGCCGCAAGTTTTTATATAGGTATTTCCAAAGTATGGACAACGATTTTCGTAAGTGGCGCTGCCGCTATTGTGGTGAGATTTATGATGAGGCCCAGGGCTTGCCTGAAGAGGGTCTGGCTCCGGGAACCCGGTTTGAGGATATTCCTGATGACTGGACCTGCCCAAGTTGCGGTGCGCTAAAAACAGACTTTGAGCTTATTGGGTAATTGATACAGCAAGCCTGTTCCAGGGCTTTTTGTTGCAGAGCTGGCAGCTCCTGGTTGCTGTGAACGGGCACCCTGCCTGTCGAGATTAATCTCCCTGCGAGCTTCTACCTGGTTGAGACTGGCGACGCTAGCAACTCTGCTAGCCTGTCGGGTGTATGGATGGCATGCGCTAGAATGCCCCTCGTGGGACGAGTTGCTCAGCAGCTTTCGGATCCCGTGGTCACTCCAGGAGATGGTCGTAGATGCTTGCTATGTTGTTGATCAACAGCGTGTTGGTGACCGTGGCGGTGACCATACATTACGAATTTCTCTTTCGCACTTACCGGCTATTGCGCCGGATAACTTTGCGTTATCGCTATCGGGTGTTGCTGGGGGTGTTTGCTGCCTTGATTGCCCACCTGGTGGAGATATGGCTGTTCGGCATCTCCTATTACCTGATTAACCTGAATGGGGCGTTGGGAACCTTGCAGGGCAATTTTATCGGTTCGCTCTGGGATTGCGTCTATTTCTCCTTCACCACCTATTCGACCGTCGGTTATGGCGACATTGAGCCAATCGGTCACCTACGCTTTATGGCGGGGATGGAGTCTCTGACCGGGTTGGTGTTAATTACCTGGTCTGCATCGATGCTGTTTTTAGAAATGCAGCGCTATTGGGGTGACATGGATGATCGCGGCACTTCAGGTGACTCGCTTTGAATTGCTATATTTGTGCTAAATATCCACCCACCAAATGTGTGGGCCGATAGAGGTATTCCTGAGCCAATCACCTTGCCAGCGCGGTAACCTTGTAATGATTATTGTTCTTTCCCCAGCTAAAAGCCTCGATTTTGAAACCCCTGCTGAGCACCTGCCTTCAACCCAGCCGGACTATATTGATCAGTCAGAAGAGCTGATTGGGCAGCTTCGCAAACTTGATAGCAGAGAGATCGCCGGTCTGATGTCGATCAGCGAAAAACTAGCCGAGCTGAATCACCGACGCTACCAGGCGTGGCGGCCAGAGTTTACGATAGAGAACAGCAAACAGGCGCTGCTGGCCTTTACTGGTGATGTCTATCAGGGGCTTGATGCGGGTTCATTCAGTGACAGCGATCTGCAATTTGCCCAGCAGCACCTGCGTATTCTTTCCGGGCTATATGGCCTGCTAAAACCATTGGACCTGATGCAGCCCTATCGGCTAGAGATGGGCACCGGTTTCGCCAATAAAAAGGGTAAAAACCTCTACGAATTCTGGGGTGATCAGCTTGCTAGTGAGCTGAATCGGTTGCTCGAAACAGAAAAGGTGCTGGTGAACCTGGCTTCGAACGAGTATTTCAAGGCGGTGAAAGCTAAGCAGATCACTGGTGAAATCATTACCCCGCAGTTCAAGGATCTGAAAAACGGCCATTATAAAATCATCAGTTTCTTTGCCAAGCGGGCCCGCGGCGCCATGGCCCGTTACATCATCGAGAATCGGCTTGATAAACCCGAGCAGCTGAAAGAGTTTGCCTGGCAGGGATATCGGTTTGATGCGGACCAGTCCAGGGATAATGACTGGGTGTTCAGCCGGGATGCGGCACCGGCCTGATTCAGCGAATCCCAAAGAGAAATAAAAAAAGCCCCGGCCATTTGGCTGGGGCTTTTTTTATGCTGAGTTTAAATTGTTAAATTCAGGCAGGTATTGCCTCCGTCGGTTCTCCTAACCAGTCGGGCCAACCGGCGCGGCGGTTGGCCTCTCGGGCCAGTTTACGTTCTGCTGAGTTGGCAAAGGTTTGATCCCAGTCACGTAGTCGTTTCTGCGAGTAGCGGGTCCAGAAAGGCGGAATGACGGCCATGAAGGCGCAGATGAAAATGCTCGGCATCTGCGGGGCTTCGGGGTAAGGCACTAATTCATCAAAGCGCAGGTCACCATTCTTGTGGTGATCGATATGAGTGGTGATTTCGTAACCGACTGCCCGTGAAACTGCCGACAGGTGATTCCATGTGTGGTGTTTTTCCATTGCCACTCCTTCCTGGCGAACCAGGCCATAGTGCTGTAAAAAGTTCAGGGCTTCTAACGCGAATTTGGCGCCGACCATTGCCAGCAATGCGATTAAACCTGCAGCTACACCGCCGATGATGCCGCAACCAGCAGCGATGCTCAGCATCGACACGATTCCCCAGACCACCAAGCTCTGGGGTGACCAGACGCTTTTGCCTTTTACTGACATGCGCCGTTTTTCGGTTTCCCAGGCATCCAGGTAGCTGCCTTTGGTCGCTCTCCACATGAAGCTAAAAACATTTTCACCACGAAACGCAGTGTCGCTGTCTCTGGGGGTGTCGAAGTGAATGTGATGAGTAATCAGGTGGGAGACATCGCGGTTCATGTCAGCAAAAAAGGCTGAACCTATCTTGGCGAAAAAACGCGGAACCACACCATGACGGTGCATCAGTTCATGGACCACCGGCACACCCGGTACGGCGCTGAGCCAGACCAGAGAGAGAAAACCGCCAACCACAGCCAGGGTTTCTGTTCCAACGCCGCTGCCGAGGCGCCAGGCAAAACTGCCGTAGAGTACGAACATCAATATCACATGTAGATAGAGGGGCACATCAGCCAGATGAGGCAGGGTGATGCTACGCCGAGCGTGATCCTTGCCAAACAGCAGGTCCAGCACCAGCAGTACCGGGAAGGTGGCGACACCCGCCCACATCCAGTGACTGCCCAGCATAAAGCCGACGATGCCCGCCAGTACCATTAGTGTGCATATGTAATAGCGTAGGTAATCCATCATGGTCAGTGCTCCTGAAGTCTGAATGCCTAATGTGCGGGTTGGGAATCCGTCAATTATTTACAAATAGACGTTCAGGCTTTTGCTGAGAAAAATATTCTGGTCGATAGTGATTTTGCGTTTGGCCAGTTTTAATTCGCCATCGACGCAGCGCAGAATATCCTCGCGGTGGCCGTAAAGCGTGTGTTCTTCGTCTTCGTTCATATTGCGATAGACCGCAACCAGTGAATAGACCCGGTATTCGTCCGGGTTATCGCTGAGTTCAACCTCGATATTGGTGACCACGTGGGCACTGCGGGTGGCCGGATCTTCCGACCAGCAGGTGCCGGTTTCGGTGCGGCTGACCCGGGTCTCCAGGTTGGCGTAGTTGTCGTTGTAGTAGGCCGCATGGGTAATATCGGGTTCCATGGGGTTTGCTCTGTAACGCTGTTCGCGGGCTGGCATCCAGTAGTGGATATCCTCGGTGAGCATATCCAGCCAGTCGCGGTAGGCCTGGGCATCCTGCAGCCGGGCTTCACGATAGAGAAATTGTTGTACGTCGTTAATTAGTTCCAGGCTCGGCTTGCCGAGATTCGGGGTAATAGTTTGTGCGGTGGCGCTCATGGTCAGCTCTCCTTAGCGAGTCGGTTTGCCGGCGAAGCGCGGCTCGTTGCGCTGGGGTACGTCGTCCCAGTCGTCGGCATTCATCAGGTCGGCCCAGCGTTGGTAAAACGCCAGTTGGTTGGCGTCGTTGTACTGGCCCTGGTGGACGATACCGGGAATTTCCGGGTGGTCGATACGGCTAGTGCTGCCGCAGCCGTAGTGGAGTTTGCCCTGACGGGTTAGGGTGCCCTTGTTGGTCTGGGTGTTGCCCTCCCAGTTTTCGCCGTCGTCCATCTCCAGGGTGCCGCCGGGGCTGAAGGTGAGCATGGTGCCCTTGTTAACCATCTGCTTGATGTGATCGGGCATGTTTTTGTTGACAATGGTCCAGACTCGCAGCTCCATTTTGCGCGGGCCCCGGGGTAGCCAGACCCTGAAAGTGCCCAGTCCGGGTAGAAAAGAGATGTTTGGGAACATGGCTGCCGAGGCCAGCGAGCCGAAAATTTTTGCCCGCATTTCGCCAAGCCGTTCGCGCATTTTTGGCCGTATCGATTCGTAATACTCAATCACTTCGGGTTGGCCCAGGATGGCAATGTCAGCCACGCTGTCAGTGGCGAACTCCCAACCGTGACCATTGGCAGAACCGTGATAAGAACCTTCCTGTTCAGCGGGCGGGAACGACTGTCCCCCCATCATCGCCTTGGCGCCGGAGTCGTGATTCCACATGGCGTGGAGAGAGTCGCCGATGAAGTTTTCGACGCCGAATTTCCAGTTGGCGTTGACGTAGGACTTAATCGTGCCGGGTAGAAACTCAATGCCGCCCTCTTCGTTATCGAGAAGCATATCCAGGTACCAGCGGTAATCGCCGAGCCAGGTTTCCAGGTCCGGGGCTTCGGAATCGAAATTGGCGAAGATCAACCCCTTGTAATTAGAAACTCGTGCCTCACGTAGCCCCCAGTCGGCTTTGTTGATATAGCCTTCGTAGATGTGTTCGTTGTGGATTCCTAGCAGCGAGCCGTCATTGCCAAACGCCCAGCCGTGGTAGTTACAGGTAAAGCGTTTGGCGTTGCCGCTATCGGCAAAGCAGACCTTGTTGCCGCGGTGGGGGCAGGAGTTGAGAAAAACCCGCACCTGGCCATTTTTATCGCGGCTGCCAATGACCCCGTCCTCGCCCATATAGGTGGTGACAAAATCACCGGGGTTGGGGATTTGCGAATCGTGGGCGATGAACTGCCAGGAGCGGGCAAAAATTTTCTCCAGCTCCTGCTGATAAATTTCCTCTTCCCAGAAAATACGTCGGTCTACCCAACCTTCGTCGGTGTTGATGTAATCGTGATAATCAGCGGGGAAGGGGTTGCGGGTACGCATATCCATAGTGGGTCTCTCCTCGGGGTATTGGTATTTGGTGGTGTTGGTTTAGAAGAACAGGTTCAGGTTGCTGTCGATGGTTGCATTGTGGTCGAAGTTGACGCAGCGCATCGCCAGTAGCCAGCGGCCCTCCTGCTGGCGCCAGATATCCGTTCTGCCATAAGTGAGGCGCTTGAGCTTGCTGTCCAGCCGACTGCGATGCAGGTCGACGGCTGAGTAGACTTTCACCTCATCGGCATCAGCAGTGTCAAAAACCTCAATGTTGCTGACCAGGTGGCGCACGTTATTAACCGGGTCTTCGCACCAGACCATGTTGCTGTCGAGTCGGGTGACGCGCATTTCCATGTGAACCCGATGGTCATTAAAAAAGTAGCCGGCCATGCGGTCAGTGATTTTCTGTTCATTGCGAAGCCGTCGACCAAACATGGGTGCAAAGTAGCGCACATCATCGGTCATCATTTCCAGCCATTCCCTGTGGCGTAGCTCGTCGAGCAGCCGTGCCTCAAAGTGCAGTTGGCGTTGCAGGTCCAGAAAAACAGCATCACTACTCGGCTCGGTTTCAGCCGGCAGTGCCGGCAGGCTGTAGTCTGCGGGCTTATTCATTACGCCACCCCCTTATTCTGCTGCTCGGTAACCTGCTCCGCTTCGTGCTGATAATCCGGGACGTCGCTCCATTGCGGAGCCATCATCAGGTCCTGCCAGCGGCGGTACATCCAGCGCTGGTTGTGTTCGCAGACCAGTCCAGCGGACATGATGCCGGGCATGTCCGGGCGGGTGTGGCCGGGTCCCAGCGCCATATTGGCGTAGACATCCTGCTGGCGGGTTTTCCAGCCACGGCCTAGTTCGGTGATGCCTTCAAAATTGTCGCCGTCGTCGTTGTCGAATAGTCCAGCTGGGCCAAAGGTGCGAATCTGGTTATCGAGGATCTGGTCTTTCAGCGGTTGGGGCATGGCTTTTTCGGCCATCGCCCAGGTCCACTGCTCGTAGCGATTGGGTCCCTTGGGGTGGTAAACACGCAACCAGTTCAGGCCCGGGAGAATATGTAGATTGGGATAAATGGTGAAGTTCATCTGCGCGCCCCAGAACTTTTTACCCCTGACTTCGCCGAGCCGCTCAATAACCGAGTCTCGGTTGGCGCTAAGGTAATCGAGGGCGGGTTGCGGATCCGGGTAAAAGCCGTAACCGGAGCCAGCTTCGCCATCGAGGGAGCCGAGCACGCTGTGGCCATTAAGCCCGGCAATGGAAAGCCCGCCGTCGATGTCGACATCACTATTGCCCACCGATAGACCGCTCAGGCCGAGGCTGGTACTCACCGACATGGCACCGGCATGAGCCCAACCCAGGTGGTAGCCATCGCCAGCGACATTTTCGATAGGTAGCTTCCAGTTGGCATCTATCACTACCTTTTGGGCGTTACCCATCAATTCTGAGCCGCCGGGCATGGCGTCGAGCCAGACATCGAGATACCACTTCATCTCGCCCAGGTAGTCGCTCAGGCTCGGGGCGTTGGTATCAAAGCAGCCGAAAATCAGCCCCTTGTAGGAGTCGACCTGGTCCACCGGGATCAGGCCGAATTTCGATTTGTCCATTTTGTTGTAATAGGCCACCTCCTCAAGCGGGAGGCCGGCGAGCGAGCCATCGGCGCCGAAAGCCCAGCCGTGGTAGGCGCAGTTGAACTGGCGTTGATTGCCCCAGTCGGCTTTGCAGACCCGGTTGCCGCGATGGGGGCAGAAATTGAGGAAGACTTTAATGGACATATCTTCCTGACGAATCACCAGGACTTCATCTTCACCCATGAAAGTGCGGATAAAGTCGCCGGGTTCGGG
>QNFC01000015.1 GCA_003645395.1 Gammaproteobacteria bacterium | reverse complement strand
TTCCTAAATTAAGAATTTCGCTTGGGTCAACCCTTTATTCAACCACCCGACCGCGCAGCGCTTTGGTTTTTCCCCGCCGGGTCTTACTGTCCATGCGCCGGGTTTGCGAACCACGGGTCGCTTTGGTCGGTCGGCGCGCTTTCTGCACAACCGTGGCCCCTTTGATCAATTCGAGCAATCGCATCAGGGCGCTCTCACGATTTTTCTCCTGGGTACGAAATTGCTGCGCCTTGATCACAATCACCCCCTCTTTGCTGATGCGCCGATCACCCAGGGCCAACAAACGTTCTTTGTAAAAAGCGGGCAGAGACGAGTGGTTAATATCAAATCGCAAATGAATCGCCGACGACACCTTGTTGACGTTCTGACCACCTGCCCCCTGGGCACGAATAGCCGTCAGCTCAATTTCAGCATCAGGGATGGAGACGTTATGGGAAATTTTTAGCGCCATGCAAGCCGTTCTAGGGTAAATACTTAATAGCCTATTTTAGCGCTCCTCGACCACGGAAATAACCACCAGCAGAAATCTATAAGAGAAGGCAGCAGTTACAATAATGGACTGCACGACTTTATCAATCTAATTTTCAGGCCCACAGACGGGTCGCAGGAAGCAACGGAGGCAACAACAATGGCTGCACTTTCACCTATTTCATCACTCGGTTACATGATCTATGGGGTGGCTGATTTAGCTAAATGGGAAGATTTCGCCGTCAACATCCTCGGCACCCAGGTCGGCATTCGTAACAGCAACAGCCTGGGGTTACGGCTCGACGACTACGAGCAGCGATTCCTGCTGATTGAAGACGGCAGCGACGACCTGCTGGCTTTGGGCTGGGAATTTGATACCGAAACGAAACTCGAAGTCTATGTTGAGCAGCTACGCTCGTGCGGAGTGGAAGTCACCGCCGGTGACGACGCCACCGCCGAATTACGCCGAGTTGATAAGCTTTATACCTGCCTGGACCCCAATGGCTGGCACCACGAGTTTTACTTCAGCCCGCGCATGGTTGCGTTGAGCAAGCGCTTTAGTTCGCCGGTGGTTGCTAATGGCTTTCTAGCCGATGAACTCGGTGTGGGTCATTTAGTCGTCATTGCCAAAAGCGCGCAGGAAACCAACAATTTTTACCAGCAAACTCTGGGGCTCACCGTCAGTGATTACATCAAAGGCGAAATTGCCCCCGGAGGCCCCGTGCTGGACGCCACTTTTTACCATGTCGGCACCGGCCGACATCATTCCATTGCAGTTGCTGAAGCACCGGTGCCTCAACGAATCGACCATATGATGGTGCAGGTCAACGATTTGAATGATGTCGGCCTGGCACTGGATCGCTGCATGGCCGCCAACGTGCCTATTCGCATGGGCATTGGCCATCATCCCAACGACCAGATGACTTCCTTTTACATGATCACGCCGTCCGGATTCGCCTGTGAATACGGCTGGGGTGGCATCATCATCGACGATGACAACTGGGAAGTTGCTCGTTACTCCGAGCTCAGCGACTGGGGCCATAAAATGCCCGCAATGGCGTAACTGCAGCGACGTTACCTGTCGTCCTGACCTGTTGTTTAAAGCTGCGCCGTTAATCTAAACGGCGCAGCTTTTTTAGTCTTTAAGGCGCCGCTGCTCCCGCAAGCACCTGACTGGTGCTTAACGTCCATAATGATGCGTAACAGCAGCTACCGCACTATCCTGGTGCAAAACCTGCTCTTCCTGACAACAACTGCCTCCCCACCGACCCCACTAGCTCGCGGTAGCGCTCTGCTTTTTTCAGCAATTTAAAGTAATCTAAACTCGGTTCTATCGCTATGACGTCCTGCAGGGCGGCACTCTTATCTTCGGCACGATAATTGCCTAAATAAATTCGAAGAAACTCGAACTGTGGGGCAGGCAAATTATCGTGGCTTGCAGCACAGTGGCATAACCCCGCTGTAATCAGTGGTAATCGATGATCTAAACGCGCTGATCAGCGTACTACTTTTTTTGGAACACCAGACTGTCCGGCTACACCCATTCACTCAATGTTGAGGAAACAAAGAAATGAGTCAAAGCGCATCCCGCACCCAGGCAATTCTTGAAATCACCAACCGCGCGTCAACGTCGGTAGAAATGACTGAGCCACTCGGTGATATCTGGGGCTGCGACGTCTTTAGCCTGGCAACCATGGAAGAAGCTCTGTCCAAAAACGCCTACAAAGCAATCAAAAAAACCGTTCAGACCGGTGCACCACTGGAACCTGCCACCGCCGACGTCGTTGCCGCCGCAATGAAAGACTGGGCGATCGCCAAGGGAGCGAAGTTCTTCTCGCACATTTTCTATCCGCTCACCAATATCACTGCTGAAAAACATGATGGTTTCATCATCACCAACTCCGATGGCCATGCAATTACCGAATTTACCGGCAGTCTGCTGATCAAGGGCGAGCCAGATGGCTCCTCATTCCCCAATGGCAGCATTCGCGCCACCAACGCTGCCCGCGGTTACACCGCGTGGGACCCCACCAGCCCCGTTTACATCATGCACACCGACAACGGCGCTACGCTGATGATCCCCAGCGTGTTTATGTCATGGACCGGCGACGCGCTGGATAAAAAAATTCCACTCCTGCGATCAAACGACGCCATGAATAAAGCCGGTAGCCGAGTGCTATCACTGATGGGTGAGACCGATATAGCGCCGCTCAACGCCAGCTGCGGTGCAGAACAGGAATATTTCTTGATCGACCTCAATTTTGCCAATTCCCGTCCCGACCTGCTACTGGCGGGGCGCACACTGTTTGGTGCTGCCTCTGCCAAAGGTCAGGAATTCGATGACCATTATTTTGGCGCCATCCCCGCGCGGGTACAGAACTTCATGCAGGATCTTGAGGACCAGCTATACCGGCTGGGTATTCCTGCCAAAACCCATCATAACGAAGTGGCCCCCGGCCAGTACGAAATAGCCCCTTATTTTGAGGCCGCCAACGTCGCTGCCGACCATCAGCAGCTAATGATGACCCTGATGAAGGCAACTGCTAAAAAGCATGGTTTCCTCTGTTTGCTACATGAAAAACCTTTTGCCGGCATCAACGGCTCAGGCAAGCACGTCAACTGGTCCGTCGGCAATGCCACTCAGGGCAACCTGCTTGACCCGGGTGACACCCCGCACAAAAACCTGAATTTCCTGCTGTTCTGCGGCGCGGTTATCCGCGGTGTACACCTGTTTGGTCCACTGCTGCGCGCAGTCGTTGCCTCCGCCGGCAATGATCACCGTCTTGGCGCCAACGAAGCGCCACCGGCAATTTTATCTGTCTATCTGGGTGAGCAACTCGAGCAGGTATTTCAGAACATTCTCGACGGCAAAACAGCCACCAGCGAAACCGGTGGCGAAATGGACCTTGGCATCGATCAGATTCTCAATTTTGAACGTGACCCGGGCGACCGCAACCGCACGTCACCGTTTGCATTTACCGGTAATCGCTTTGAGTTCCGCGCCGTTGGTTCAGCCATGTCGGTCTCCGGCCCGCTGATTGCAATGAACACCATGCTTGCGGACTCACTCAATCACATTGCCGACAAACTCGAAGCAGAACTGGGCGCAGGCAAAGATGAATCTGCCGCGGTACTGAGCGTGCTCAAAGTAATCATGGAAGACCACAGCAACGTGATCTTCGGTGGTGACGGCTACTCAACTGGCTGGCACACCGCCGCGGTTGAAGAGCGCGGCCTGAAGAACATTCCCAACACTGCCGACGCACTACCCGCTTTTCGTGAAGCATCCGTTAAAGCGCTGTTTGAAAAAACGGGCGTGCTCTCTCCCCTCGAACTGGAAAGTCGTTTCGAGGTTTATTCCGAGCAGTATGTGATGTCAATCGAAGTCGAAGCCAAACTGGTTGTTGATATAGCTAAAACCCGGCTTTATCCGGCGGCCATGCAGTATCTTTCCGAGCTTTCAATGGCCAGCGCCGGCATGACAGACATGGGCATTGAAGTTGACACCAGCATCGCCCAAAGCATTGCTGCGGAAAGCAGTGCAATGATCGACGCCGTCAACCGGCTCAGCGAAGCTCTGCCAAAGGACGGCTTCGCATCAATCGAAGAACACATGCACTACTGTGCCGATGAACTCTGCGGTCTGATGGAAGAAGTTAGAGGCCACGCGGATACACTTGAAACAGAAGTAGCCGATGAATTCTGGCCGCTGCCCAAGTATCAGGAGATGCTGTTCATCAGATAACGCCGGGGTTTATCCCACATAAAAAAGGCCGCTATTTCTAGAAATAGCGGCCTTTTTTATGTCTTCGCTGATTGTTCCTTGCTCACCCTTCTCTGGAAAAAGCCACGCCGGTGAACCATCGAACTCCAACCATTACCGACACCTGGGCAACAACACTAAGTGCTAACCGCGCGTAAGGTTATCGCTTTTTCCGGACAGGCCCGGGCACACAAATTACACCCGTGACAATCTTCAGCGCGTACCGCATAAGCCTGTTTACCACCGTGAACCCAGGTTTTGATTTTGCCGATGAACGATTGCTCCACCTTATCTTCAGACTTCAGCGGCAGAATCTCAAAGACGTTATAGGGGCACACATCAATGCAATCGCCCTTCGCCTCACATTTGTTACGGTTGATGTCCGGGAACACCCGCCCAGCCTCGTTACTACATGAATCACTCATTTACCCTCTCCTCCTTTTTGCGATGCACTATCGTCGAATCGCCACACGCCCTCCGGATTATCTCCCACGCAGCTTTAGAACCCACGTAAATATGTTTACCTATCTCAACTCCCGGGTCACCATTTATGCAACCTAACGTCACACCGTGAGCAACACCGTTAAAAATGCCCGCAAGCGTCGAGCCACATTTACTGCAAAACTGAAGCCCGAAACCCTGGGTGTTTACATAAGATGTCAGTAACTCTTCGCCAGATAACCACCTGAACTCAGATGGATCAACAAGTGCATACGCTGATGCCTGAGAGCTGAATGCTTTGCGACAACGGGAACAATGGCAGGATCTCGCATCACGAAGCGTTCCATCGACCTGGTATTTCACTTCTGCGCAAAAGCACTCACCGATTATTAGCACTTTATGCTCTACGGTTCTTCACAATGACTAAATCCTGTTTGGGAGGCCACCAAAAAACCCTACCGCTTCATTTTTGCCCAGCTATCCCGCAGGGTGACGGTGCGGTTGAACACCGGCTGCCCTGCCGCTGCTTTATCAACACAAAAATAACCGAGCCGCTCGAACTGGTAACCGATACCGGTTTTGGCCTCAGCCAGACCCGGTTCGAGCTTGGCATTGCCCATCACCCGTAATGAATCAGGATTTAGCAGCTGCAGAAAATCATCACCAGCGGCTGCCGGATTGGGCTCATTAAATAGCCGGTCGTAGAGGCGCACCTCGGCGTCAAGAGCGTGTGCAGCGGAGACCCAGTGAATGGTGCCCTTCACTTTGCGGCCATCGGGGGAGCTACCACCACGGGTCGCCGGATCGTAAGTGCAGTGAATCTCGATGACCTCGCCGGCTGCGTCTTTAATAACATCGGTGCAGGTGACGTAATAACCGTAACGCAGGCGCACTTCACGACCTGGGCCAAGGCGAAAGAATTTCTTTGGCGGCTCTTCCATAAAGTCATCGCGCTCTACATAGAGCTCACCACTAAACGGCAGGTCGCGGCTGCCCATCTCCGGCCGTTGCGGATGGTTCTGTGCAGTCAACTGCTCGACCTGCCCCGCCGGGTAGTTGGTGATCACCAGCTTCAGCGGATTGACCACGCCGAGCACCCGTGGAGCGGCTTCCAGGTCTTCGCGTATGCAGCTCTCCAGCACCCCCATCTCGATAATGTTGTCATGACGGGTAACGCCGATGCGCTGACAAAACTCGCGGATCGCCGCTGCCGTATAACCGCGCCGGCGCAGACCGGAGATGGTCGGCATTCGCGGATCATCCCAGCCAGATACCTTGCCCTCGGCAACCAGGGTGTGCAACTTACGTTTGCTCATAATCGTATAGTCGAGGTTGAGCCGGGAGAATTCGATCTGCTGCGGGTGGTGATCGGTATTGAGGGTATCAAGCAGCCAGTCATACAGCGGGCGGTGGTCTTCAAACTCCAGCGTACAGAGCGAATGGGTAATGCCCTCAATCGCATCCGACAAACAGTGGGTGAAATCGTACATCGGGTAGATGCACCAGGCGTCGCCGGTGATGGGATGGGTAGCATGCTTGACTCGGTAGAGCGCTGGGTCGCGCATGTTCATATTCGGCGAAGCCATATCGATTTTGGCCCGCAGTACCCGACTGCCGTCGGCAAATTCGCCCGCCCGCATCCGTTGCAACAGATCGAGGCTTTCTTCAACAGTGCGATCACGCCAGGGGCTGTCGCGCCCCGCTTCAGTCAGGGTGCCACGATACTCGCGAATTTCCTCGGCATTAAGATCGCAAACATAGGCTTTGCCCATTTCGATTAATTTGATCGAAAATTGATAGAGCTGCTCAAAATAATCAGACGAATGAAACAGGTTCTGCTGCCAGTCGAAACCGAGCCAGGCAACGTCGGTCTTGATTGCGTCGACAAATTCCAGCTCCTCTTTCGCCGGATTGGTGTCATCAAAACGCAAATGACACACGGCACCGGCGTAATCACGAGCAATGCCAAAGTTCAGGCAAATGGATTTGGCGTGGCCGATATGCAGGTAGCCATTGGGTTCCGGCGGGAAGCGAGTCACCACCTTGCCTGCGTGTTTACCCGCTGCCAGGTCGGCATTAATAATCTGGCGAATAAAATTGCTGGTCGGAGCTTGTTCAGAGGCCTGGTCAGAAGTCGGTTTAGAAGTCGGGGCGTCGGTCATCGGGGGTCCAGTTCTCGAATAAGAGTGAAGTAGCAGCCGAAATTACTAACGCTCGGCAAGCCCTATTCTAACGAATCGTGGCGAATGCTGACGAACGCCAGCAAACCCAATCGACGCAAAACCCTCAGACCCCCTGTTACTACTAACTTGACCTGAATCAATACCCCGCTGCGGCACGGCTAGACAATGGAGGTCCATTACATGAAACCCGCAGGAGCACCCACGATGAGCACCTTTATGCTTGAAAAAGCACTCTGGGACCTGGGCGACGACCCCCACAAAATTGCCGCCTTTAACACCGATCCCGATGCCTACCTCGACAATTACATCCTCACCGAACGCGAGCGCAAGCAGGTGGTTAATCTGGATGTGGACGAAATGGCGGACGACGGTGTAAGCACGTTGCTGACACTCATGGTCTGGATCATGATCCGCGGCACCGAGAGTTTTCCGGACTACCTGCGCAAGATGGGCCAGGAAGTGCCGGCCTGAGGCAGACCCGTTTTTACAACATTATTTTCGCAATAGAGGAGAAATCACCATGGCTAAAATAGTCGGTGCGTTTTGCATGCCCCACGATCCCTACATCACTGCGGCCCCACCCAACACCAATCAGGAGCAGCTAGGGAACGTGCGCGCAGCCTTTGCCCGCGTAGCCGATCGCATTGCCGAGCTTAAAACTACTACGGTGATCACCATCGGCTCTGACCATTACTGCATGTTCGGCCCGCAGTTGATCCCCGCCTACGCGATTGGTATCGGTGACATCACCGGTCCAATGGAGCCATGGATGGGCGTTAAAGAGCAGGTCGTCAACGATAACCGCGAAATGGCCCAGCATATTCTGCAGTATGGCGCCGCTCACGGCTTTGACTGGGCCGCATCCAAAACCATGTGCCTTGATCATGGCACCATACTGCCGATCGAACTGGCCGTAACCCCGGCCGGTAAACAGATCAAAAACATTCCGGTTTACATCTCTTCAACCCTCGAACCCTTTATCTCCATGAAACGCAGCCACGAACTCGGCAAGTGCATTGGTGATGCAGTACGTGCCTGGCCACAAGACGAGCGCGTGGTAATTCTGGGCACCGGCGGCATTAGCCACTGGGTGGGCACCCGCGAAATGGGCAAAGTCAATCCCGAGTTCGACTACCAGATTCTTGACCTGACCGAAAAGGGTGACCTGCAGGCGCTGATGGCGCTAGAAGACAGTTACATTCTCGAGCACGGCGGCAATGGCGCTCTGGAAATAAAAAACTGGGTTTGTGCCATGTCTGCCCTGCCCGGATTTACCGGCAAGACCTACTGCTACGAGCCGATGCCCGAACTGATCACCGGCCTGGGGATTGCTGAGCTGATTGTTTGATTCGGCCTGACGGATCAACCCCCGCTGCGGAGGGCAGTGCCAGTAGCGATTCGGGGGGAATTAAGCGACTCATAAACTCTGCGGCGTTGGGAAACACACCGCCGCAGAGGAAGACTGTTCAGTCCAGGCTAGAAATCTATCGCCAGGCCAACACTTACCCAGGTCTCGTCACCGCCGTCATCCTGCCTCACGCCTTTATTGGCCCAGCTCTGGTTAAGTGAACCGACAACATGAAACCGATCTGCTACTAAATAGCTCAGCCCCACACCAACCTGCGTATTATTAAACCCATCGTAATCATCACTGGCGTAACCGTAATCCAGCCCTTGCAGGACATACGGCTCCAGAAACAGGCGCTCATTCAGAAAACCAAATTTAGAACGCAACGAGAGCTCCACGAAAGTGCCGTCTGCCTCGGTTGAGTACACCGCGTCTAGTCCAGGCACCACGTAGGGCAAGTTACTGAGAGCCAGACTGGTAAAGAGTTCATTGTCGAAAGTCCCATCCTCCATGAATTCAAGGCGCGCGTAGCCAAGAGCGATATCCAGGTTGCTCACCGAAAACCCATATTCAACAAACAGATCTAGCTCCTGATACTGCTTGCTATCACCTATTCCATACCAGGCGCCGATGGAAAATTGCTTCCACACAGCGACCATTTCAGCGGTAAACATGCTGTTACCATCAATGTTGTCCCTCCCTTCTGAAATGTACTTGCTTTGCCATCCCGAGGAAGCAGATAGCTGCAGAGAACCGTCTTCATCCCCGTGGGTCAAAGCAGATGCAGATAACTCTGGAAAGCCAGACTCAGCTTTCTGGGTCTCCGCGCCAATAGTTAGCTCTGGTGAATCGACTCCCTCTGCATGAGTAACTGAAACAAGTACGATTAACCCAGCAACCATGGTTACGACCCTTTGGATCTTTAGTCTCAACTTGGTATTCCCTTCAGCCCAGTAAATGCAAATGATAACTATTACTATCTTCACAATATACCAGTCCTCTGCCAAGTGACACCCAACCAGGGAAACAAAACCCGATAAACTGTTAAGCAAGCTTTACAAACCCTGGGTGCGGCGATGGACAGTCGGCTCTGATCGGGGATTATCGCCGCTTACCACTCAATATTTCGGACAGTAATCACTTGAGCATAGCCTCAATGCAACTCGGCCTAAAACCAGTAAAACCTCATAGTAAAACTATTAAAAATCACAGTGTAAAACCCCCTTTTCATCGACACGCTTTCCACAGGATTAATGCCTTGTCTATCGATTTTAAAGAACTCGATTACCAGAAAACGCCGCTTGGAGACATCAGCCTGCGGCGGCGATCAGAACCCCGGCTCGACGACCGGGTGCTGTATGAAGTAAAACTTGGCGACGAGTTCCTAATGTCTAGCCTGTTCACCGAAGCCGAACGTCAGCTGACTCATCTCGCACTGGCTGAATTAAACGGCGATGACCTGCAGGTAGTGGTCGGTGGTCTTGGACTGGGTTACACAGCTGCCGCCGCGCTGGAACATTCGGCGGTTACTTCATTAATCGTGATTGATGTGATGGCCCCGGTCATTGACTGGCACCGCCGGGGGCTGGTGCCGTTGGGGAAAACCCTTACTGATGATCCCCGCTGCCAGCTCATTGAGGCTGATTTTTTTGCGGTCTCGACTAACCCGGACATTGGTTTTGATGGCAGCGCCAAAAACTCGCGCGTCCACGCCGTGTTAGTGGATATCGACCACTCGCCGAGCCGCTGGCTTAATCCCGGCAATGGCACATTTTATACAGCTGTGGGGCTCAGCAGCATCGCTAGAAAATTACTCCCTGGCGGCGTGTTCGGGCTTTGGTCCGACGACCCCGACGACGACCGGTTCATGGAGTTGCTCAGCAGCGTGTTCCACACTGTCTCAGCCCACGAGGTCGCTTTTGAAAATCCCTACACCGATGCTGAATCAACTAACACGGTTTACCTGGCCCGCACCCCTAATTAAACCTAATTCAGAGGAATTTGAATCACAAACAGGGCGCCGCCGCCCGGCGTCTGTGATACCTCCAGGGTTCCCCTATAAAAATCGAGGATTCCGCGCACCACTGCAAGGCCAATACCCTGCCCACCGTGTTGAGAATCAACCTGAACCCCGCGCTGCACAATCAGCTTGATGATGGCCGGGTCGACCCCGGGGCCGTCGTCAACGATCTCCATTTGCAGCAAATCGTTACCCGACGAAGCCACCGTTCTAATTGAACAACCTACTTCTGTGGCAGCCCATTTACAGGCATTGTCCAGCAGGTTACCCAGTAGTTCGAGAAAGTCCCCAGCGTCTCCGGCAAACTGACTGCCGGATTCAACATCGACCTTGAAATGCGGGTTTTTATCCGCATAGACTTTTTTTAGGCTCGCCACTAACTGGTTAACCAGCGGTTCCACTGCAACCGGCGCACGCATGACAATCGGGCCACCCGTTGCCGCCTTTTTAAGGTGGTATTCCACTGTCCGATCCACTGCATCCAACTGGCGCAAACTCTCGCTGTCACCCGCCAGACTATTTTTGAGCGCGGTCAGTGGCGTTTTTATACTGTGGGCGGCGTCGGCCAGCGCGTTTCGATATCTTTGCAAATGAGAGCTTTGCTGTTCGAGCAGTGAATTCAGGTTCTGTGTCAGCGACATTAGCTCTACTGGGTAATCCTCACCCAGCACCTGCCGCCGCCCTGCTTTCACCTGATCAATTTCACGTGCCGCACGGCCTAACGGCGCAAGCCCCCAACGCATCAGTAGACCCTGGATAAGCAACAGAGCCACGCCTGCTACCCCCAGCCAGGCAATAACCTGGTTACGAAAATTGTGAACCTCGGCTTCTAACACTGCAGCCTCTTCTGCCACCGCGAACTGCAGCAGAAACGAACGCTCGCCCGCGTACTCCCAGTCAACGGTCAGCGTGGCCCGATACCAGGTTTCGCTGTCGATCACGGGCGAATCAAACCCGCTTTCGCCCGGCGCTAACCAGGCTGGGGCGGTTAACTCACGGCTTCCCATCGACGCTGAGCGCCAGAGGGAACGGCCACCCTCGGCAAACACTTCTCCGACTAACCCGGAGTCTGGTTGCAAAAAACGGAACTGGGGAAACTGCTCGGGAAACAGGATCTCACCCTGCAGGCTGACCTCTGCCGCCGCCAGCAAGCCATAGATTTCACTGAGCAAGCGCTCGTTAAGGGCCTGTTCCCCGCTGTGCCGAAAAGCGCTGATCATTACCAGAGCAATAGCCGTGAAAAACAGCAGCAGCGCGATCAGGGTAGCGCCAAGCAGGCGCACCCGAATCGAGTGGGAATTACTGCTGCTTCGGGGTGACAAATCGATAGCCCGCGCCGCGTACAGTTTCAATGGGCAGGCGCGTCGAGTCGGGATCGAGTTTGCTGCGTAAACGCCTCACGAACACCTCAATCACATTACTATCGCGTTGCGCTTCATCTGCATAGAGATGCTCCGTCAGGCTGGTTTTTGACAGCACCTCACCGGCATGCAGCATGAGGTATTCCAGCAAGCGATATTCATAGCGGGTTAGCTCGATGCCAACCCCTTCGATAGCGAGCGTTCCTGCACTTCGGTCAAGCTCATAGGGCGGACATTTAATCAGGTTATGAGACCAGCCACTGGCGCGGCGAATCAAGGTGTGCAGTCGAGCGATCAACTCCTGCATCACAAAAGGTTTGACCAAATAATCATCGGCACCGGCCTCCAGGCCAGCAACCTTATCCTGCCAGGCTGAGCGCGCGGTGAGAATCAGAATGGGCACATTAACGCCCGCCGAGCGCCATTCGGCTATCAGTTCCATTCCGTTTTTGCCCGGCAGCCCCAGGTCCAGTACGACCGCATCGCAGGGATAGTTATGGCCATAAAACAGCCCTTCGTCGCCATCGATGGCCTGATCGACTACAAACCCGGCGGCAATCAGCGCGCTACTGAGTTGCTCGCGTAGAACAGACTCATCCTCGACGACCAGCACTCTCATGAAACAGCCCCGAGAGATAACGAGTCACTGCGCCGAACCCGCTGGTTAAACTCAGCGGTTTTGGCCATCTTTAACAACCACATCGCGGACCCGGCCATCTTTGGTCAACACCCGCATTTTGACCCCGTTACCCCCAGCCGGCTTAGTCGATAATACCCGGGAGTCCGCTGCGGGCCGACTCTGAGATTTCTTTTGGGATTGGCTTTTACCCGAACCCGTCGAGGATTTACTCGACGACTGATCAGCTGCCCCAACTCCGCCAACAAACAGCAGACTCAACCCGACCAGCAGCACACCCCACTTTTGTGCCCGGCTTATAGAGAGTCCTTTCATCTACGGTTAATAGAAACTTGTAAACTGGGCAATGGAACGGAGCCTCCTCAACTCGGAATCAGATAGATCGTTAGTGTCGATCATTTCGGCGATCATTATGGTTGTTCGTCAATCGGATCGCATTATGCTTGTTGTTGTGGCTGCCATGTCCGCCACGCGCCGAATGGTGACGGGACCGTTTTTTGCCATGAGACCACCCCCGGTTGATACGAAGGCCATCGTGATGGGCATCCTGGCGACCCTGGTGATAGCCCTTTTTATAGGCCCTGCGGTAGCCGTGGCGATTGCTGTGATGACCATAATTACCGTAGCCGCCATAATTGTGGTTGCTATAGCGCCGAACGGTATAAGGGTTGGAGCTTCCAAAACCGTAGACCTGCACTCGTGAAGAATGGTGCCCGCCGTAACTCCCGTAACCTATATTGACCTGGTAATCAGCGGCGGTGCTCGTACCAGGAACTAACAACAAGGTTGCCCCAAGCATCAGCAACCCGCTGACTACAGTCTTTATAATGTCGAACCGCCTGAAATCCGTGTTGATCTTCATCAGCTTTCACCTCTTGATAAGCCACCGGAACACCGGGTTGCCAGTAGCTTATCGAAGTGAGGCTGAACGGAAGCTGAACGAATAAAGCGAACCCAGCGGTGAGTTACCGGGTTACCCTAAACCAGCCCGGAGGGCTAAAGCTTGATACAGACGTTGGTCAGTTCCGTGTAGAACTCCAGCGAGTAGTGCCCACCTTCGCGACCGATGCCCGACTGTTTGGCGCCACCGAACGGCGTACGTAGATCGCGCAGAAACCAGCTATTGACCCAGCTAATACCGACTTCCATCTGCGCCCCAACCCGATGAGCACGCGAAGCGTTCTCGGTCCAGATTGCCGAGGCCAGACCATACGGACTGTCGTTGGCCATGCGCACCGCCTCTTCTTCGGTATCGAAAGGCGTAATGTGACAACAGGGCCCAAAGATCTCTTCCCTCATTGGGATCGCGTCTTCGGCCATACCGGTCCAGATAGTTGGTTCTACCCAGTTACCACCGGCTAGCTCTGCAGGCATATCAGGCACACCGCCACCAATGACTACGGTGGCGCCTGCTTCAACCGCTTTCTCATAATAACTGAGCACTTTATCGCGATGGGTAGCACTGATTAATGGCCCCATGGTGGTCTCGGGATCTTCCGGGCGACCAAACTTATACTTCTCGGCCTCCGCTTTTAGCCGGGCGACAAATTCATCAAATATCGGCCGCTCAACGTAAACCCGCTCGGTGCCCAGGCAAACCTGGCCGCAGTTCACAAACACCGAACGCACGGTGCCCTCGATCGCCTTATCAATATCGGCATCGGCAAAAACAATTGCGGCATTTTTGCCGCCCAATTCGAGTGACGCATCACGCAAACCAACCGAAGCCGCCTCGGCCACCCGCTCACCGGTTGCAGTTGAGCCGGTAAAGGTGATCGCGTCGAGACCCGGATGGCTAATCAGCTTATCCCCCACTCGTGACCCTGGCCCTAGCACCGTATTAAATACTCCCGGCGGCACGCCGGCTTCGTTCATCACTTCTCCCAGCATGGTCATGGTCAGCTGGGTCTCTTCCGACGGTTTGACAATGACAGTGTTACCACACGCCAGCGCCGGGCCGATTTTCCATGTCATCAGCAGCAGCGGTAAATTCCACGGCCCGATAACACCGATCACGCCCTTGGGTTTACGTACCGTGTAATTAAGTGCGCCAGTGCCATCCGGCGTAGGCATGTGGAAAGCCTCATCCGCAACATTTTTAATGGTGTCAGCAAAAATCCTGAAATTGGCGGCACCACGCGGAATATCAATGTGGCGAGCCAGCGAATAAGGCTTGCCGGTATCCAGGCACTCCGCTTCAAGAAATTCGTCAAACCGGGCGGAAATTCCATCAGCAACTTTATAGAGGATATCGACCCGCTCCTGAATTCCCATTGATCCCCAGGGACCATTTAGCGCTGCCCTTGCCGCTTCAACGGCCTCGTTTACCTGCGCATCGGTAGCGACCGAATAAGGGGTAATGAGCTCGCCGGTAACCGGGCTCTTGATGTTACGTTGTTCTTTAGAGTCAACGTATACACCATTGATAAAGCTGGATATTTTCATTTATTATTTCCTGATAAGTAGCTGGAGAATTTACTTGTCCCTGCTCCCCTCCACCATCGACAGTGACTGTCGATTCCCCACGATCAGCGCCAAACGAATTGGGGCCAAAATAGAATCGTTAAACCGCGCTATTTTCGCGTCTGCTGCAAAATCACGTCAAAGCCTTCAAAATTAGGGGGGCCCAGGTAGAGATCGCGATTAGCACCTGCGCCGGCATGAGCTTTTTTGAACTGCTCGGAGTGAGTCCAGGCCTCAAAACTTGCCCGGTCTTCCCAGATCACATGGGTGGCATAAAGGGCATGGTCTTCGGCCTGCGGGCCGCGCACCAGGTGAAATTCCTGGAAACCTTCAACACCGTCCAGGTAGCTCTCGCGGTCACGCCATATTTGCTCGAAATCTTGCTCGCGGCCGGGAGTAATACGAAAACGGTTCATTGCTATAAACATGATTATTCCTGTTCGATATTGAAAGGGTAAAGAATAATTGTTAACGCCGCGGCGGACGACGCCCGGGTTTACCCGATCTGCCCTGGCTTTTACCTCGCTGTGGATCAGCCCGTTTCAGATAAATGCGCTTACCCGGTTCCGCCAACAGCTCAGGCTCCACCGCCACAGTGGGTATTTTATGGCCGATATATTTCTCAATATCCGGCAACCCATATACATAGGATTCACAGCCGAAACTGATCGCATCACCAGACTCACCAGCGCGGGCGGTACGGCCAATGCGGTGCACGTAGTCCTCAGAGTCGTCTGGCAGGTCGTAGTTAATGACATGGCTCACACCATTGATATGCAGCCCGCGGGCGGCAACATCGGTGGCCACCAGAATATCCAACTCACCCGCCTGAAACTCGCTCAACAACCGTTCGCGCTTTTTTTGTGGCACGTCGCCAGTCATTAACCCGGCTTTAAAATCTGACCCTGCGAGGTAACCCCAAACCTTTTCGCAAGTACGTTTGGTGTTGGCAAACACCATGGTGCGCTGAAAATCATGTTGCTTTAGTAGACCCAGCAGTAGCGGGATTTTCTCTTCATTGGCAACATGGTAGATGCGCTCTTCGACCTTATCGGCGGTCATTCTCTCCGCCTCGATCTTCACCTCTACTGGGTCGTTCATGTGCTCATAGGCCAGGTCGGTAACCCGTCCGGAAAGGGTCGCCGAGAACAGCATGTTTAACCGTTGATCAGCCGGTGGGGTTTTGCGCAAGAGCCAGCGCACGTCGTTGATAAAGCCCAGATCAAACATGCGGTCGGCCTCATCCAGCACTACCACATCGAGCTTACTCAGGCTGAATACTCGTTGCTTACAGTAATCGATCAACCGACCGGGAGTGCCAATCAGAATATCAACGCCGGCAGCAATCGAGTCGCGCTGCTTTTCATAATCGACCCCGCCGTAAGCCAGGCCCAAGCGGATATCAAGATCACCCACCAGCTGCACGGCATCTTTATGAATCTGAATCACCAGCTCACGGGTGGGCGCCATGATGAACGCCCGCACATGGCGCTGTTCTCGCCCGGGTTTCGGATCCTGGGTAAGCAGTAGATTCAACACCGCCAGCAAAAAAGTAGCGGTTTTGCCGGTACCTGTCTGCGCCTGTCCGGCGACATCACTGCCCCCTAACAATACAGGTAACGCCTGCGCCTGAATCGGCGTACAGCGGTCAAAGCCAATAGCGGCAATATTCTCTTTTAGCCACGGATGAAGATCGAGTTGATCGAAGGTTACGTCACTGAGATGATCTGCACTCATAAGCGTTGTTGTCCAAAGTTAGTTCAGTAATTGAGCTGCGTCGTGCTTTACTTGTTTAGCTCACCGAGATAAACCGCAGCTTCGTTTAGAATGTCAGCCTCACCCGTTCAGGAGAGATTCAATATGCGTCGAGTGTCAAAAACGCTGACGGTTCTAGTTTTAACTGGAATCGTTGTCGCCCTCGGCTGGCGGTGGACCCATCAAGACGCGATAGCCGTTGAAGTATATACGGTTAGCCCTGGCGAGGTGCTGGCTACTGTTGCGAATACCCGCGCCGGCACAGTTAAGGCCTGCCAGCGCGCCCGATTGTCGCCCAACGCCAGCGGTCAGGTGACTGCGCTAAACGTCACCGAGGGCAGCCTGGTGAAAGCCGGCGATGTACTCATGGAGCTGTGGCACAAGGACCTGGATGCCCAGCTAAAACTGAGCCACGAACGAGCCCGCAGCGCCGAGCAACGAGCCATCGCGACCTGCGTGCGTGCCAAGACCGCCGGCCACGATGCAAAGCGCGGTAAGGATTTGAAAAAAGATAATTTCATCTCCGAAGAAGAACTCGACCGGCGCATCAGCGAAGCTGACGCCAGCGCCAGTGCCTGCCGGGCTGATCGCATCAGCGTCACCGCGGCCAAAGCACAGTTCGCAGTCATCCAGACCGCCATTGACCGCACCATTTTAAAGGCCCCTTTTGATGGCATTGTTGCCGAGGTCAATGCAGAGATTGGCGAGTTCATGACCCCCTCACCCACCGGGATCGCCACCCTGCCGGCAATCGACCTGATCAACGACGACTGCCTCTACGTAAGCGCACCGATTGATGAAGTCGACGCGCCGCAGGTGAGTCTGGATCAGGAAGTCATCATCACCCTCGACGCCTTTCGCGGACAACGTTTTTCCGGCCGAGTGCGGCGCATTGCCCCCTACGTACTCGATCTGGAAAAGCAGGCTCGCACCGTCGAAGTCGAGGCCGAGTTTC
>QNFC01000014.1 GCA_003645395.1 Gammaproteobacteria bacterium | reverse complement strand
GCTTTGTCATCGCTGACGGAGTTGAGTTCCCTGAACTGGGACATAGGCGCATAAAAGTTTTGGGGTTCGTACCCCAGGGCACCGTAAACTTTGAGCAGGTCCCGAGCCAGCGCGACATAATGCTCTGCGCCTTCCCGCACCCCCAGGCCATCGGCAAAATAGAGATCGCCACCGGCGAGCGTGGAGACTGACCAGCCGGAGGCGGTGCCAATTTGCACAAGCTTTTCCCAGAGCACGTGGTAGATGTCTTCCATCGACTTAGCACCGAGCCCCGCCCGGTTGAAGGCATCGGTGATGGCCTCAATGCGTGGGGTGATGCCGCCGTCGAGTTCACCGAAGTAGGCGGTGGTGGGAGTGGTGATTGGGTTGGAGGCGTGGCCCGGTCCGTGGAGGGTGCCACCTTCTATCGTGGAAGCACCAATCACTTTGTCGCCAGCCCACTCGGTTAGGCGTATTTCTTTGCCAATGCCATTTTGCAGGGAGAGTACGTTCTTGCAGCGCTCTTTCAGCTTGTCAGCCTGACCCAGGGCAGTTTCGGTATCTTTGCCTTTAACGAGCAGGATCAGGTAATCAAATTCGCCTTCTGCGTCATCCGGTGAGGTGACGCCGGTCATGTTTTCGGTGATGTGAAACTCACCTCGACAGCCGTCAATTTTTAGACCGTCCTTATTGATCGCATCCATGTGCGCCTGGCGACCTATGAAGGTGACATCTTCCCCAGCTTTGGCCAGGTAACCACCAATGACTGAGCCAAGCCCGCCGGTGCCTAAAATTACAAATCTCATAGAAATATCCTTATGAATCTATGCCCACTAGCATTGCTAGTGGAGCCCTGTTAGTTGGGTGTGCGTACGTATTCGGCAACCAGGTCCAGCTGAGCATCGTTGATTTCGGTGAAGCGGAATGGAGGCATTTCGAGCAGCCCTTCGCGGACGACTGTTTTGATGTAGATGGCTGGTAGGTCCTGGCGCCCTTTGATGATTGACTTCTCCTCGCCATGCTTGATGGACAGCATGGTGGCGCCCGGCTTGCCGTCGCCTTCACCGTGACACTGAATGCAGTAGTGGGTGAAGATCTCTTCGCCGGTCTCATAGGAGACGTCGACGTAATCGCTGGGGGAGGTTTTAGGGACTTGCTTCGGCGAGGCGGAGGTTTCGGCATCCGCACCTTCGCTGTTTTCTGCGTCCTGGTCGTTGCCGCAGGCGCTTAATAGCAAGGCCAGGCTAGTACCGAGTGCTAGCGTTATAAATCGATTCATTGCTCTCTCCGGTTAGTTGGCTCGGCTGTGTTTCCAGCTGCTCGGCCAAATATCTGATTTCCCCGGTGACAGGATGCCCTGCGGGTCCAGTGCGTCTTTGATCTTCTGGTTAACTTTGTGCAGACCGCTATCGTTGCCGGTATAGGAGCCCATGACCGTATTCATGTAGCGCAAATTGGCTTTTAGTTCGCCATAACCGGCAGCGGCGGCTTTCTGGATGATATCCACAGAACAGGCATCGGCTCGTTTGGCCGCATCTTCGTCGCGGGGATCAAACATCACCATGGTCAGCGCAATGAAGCCGCGAAAGGTGCCGACTATTTCGGTGAGGTGGTCAAAGCCGTGGCCGTTAGTGACCTCTTTCATCATGTTGTAGAGCTTGACCGCGTGGTCGCCGCCCATGGGCCCCATGGGGCTAAAGTTGAGGTGACCGCCACCGTCCCAGTTGACCAGGTTGAATTCGGTCATGTTGGGGATGCCCTGCATCAGTTTGGCGCGGTAGTTCCAGCCGGCGTCGTTCGGTTCCCGGTCGCCTTCGAGCCAGACTCGCGCGCCGGGGATGCTGGTCATGGCGCCTTTGAGGGCACCAAATTGCATTTCGACGTTAGCGGGCAGCCCATAACAGGCGCCGTAAAAGTTCCAGATTCCCAGGTTGAGATCGTGGGCAATCTCTTTCCAGCGTTCAGCGGTGATCGGTGCGCGGTCATTGGTGAAGTCGGAGCGGGGTCCGAGTACCGAGGCGCTGTAGCCGATGTGCTCACCGACCGCACCGTTCTGCCAGACCATGTTCATTTTTAAGGGCCGCAGAATCTCCATGATGGCGTGGAGGTCGGATTCGTTTTCGTAGGAAAACATGAATGGCTTGTAGGCCGGTGGTTTGGGCATCATCCAGAAACCCATTTTGGTGACAATGCCGAAATTACCCTGGGTGAACATGCCATCAAGGGTCGGGCCGTAACCATATTTAAACTGCTGCCAGGCTTTGCTACCGGGCATAGCGCCCATACCGGTGCGCACCAGCGAGCCGTCGGCGAGTAACACCTCCATGCCGCAGGACATCACGTAATGATCGGCGTAGGGGGTGTAGCCGGCACCGTGCTCAAGGGCATTACCAATCACGCCACCCCAGCCGGGGGCTGCGCAATCAATCCAGAGGTTGGAACCGGTATCCTGCAGATGCTGGTAGAGCTGGAAGTAGGAGACTCCAGGTTCGACCAGTACGTAGCCGGACTCTTCGTTGACCTCAAGGACGCGGTTCATGCGTTTTAAATCAAGGACGAGATAACCGGCATGGAGTGGGGTTGGGCCGCCGTAAGCCCAGTTTTTGCCGTTGCCGTAGGTCCAGAGCGGCAGGTTGAAGCGGTTGGCAATTTTCAGTATCGCCTGCGTCTCTTCTACATTGGCCGGTGCCAGTGCCGCAGAGGGGGTGCGATATTCGGGCGGTACTGCGGACATGTGGTCAAGATAGGGATTCAGGTCGCTATCTAAAAATACCCATTCGTCGCCGACGATCTTGCGAATTTCTCTGATCGCCTGATCAAAGTCAGAAGACGAAACGCCTTCAGGTAACGTGGTAGCCATTGGCTCCTCCGGTTAATGTTCTTTGCTTGAGCCGATGGAACACATTCATTCCATCGGCGCTTAAATTAGTTAACAACTGGGTCTATTGGTAGCCCGCTTTTACCAGTTCGTACCATTGTCGATAAAAGCTCTGAAACAGGTTTTCGTCCGCCCAGTCGGGTCCGCTGCTGTAAGGCTCAATCCCCAGGCTTTCTGCGGTGTCATCGCCACCGATGATCACCCGGCCTAGTCCGCGATCAAACGACTGGTGCTCATCAACCAGGCCATAGTTGCCCACCTGGCAGGCGGCGAATTCGGACAGGTCATCCGGGGTAGCCATGCCAGTTGCGTTAAAAAAATCTTCATACTGGCGAATCCGGCGATTTCGGGCGCCAGGGCTTTCGCCTTTCGGTGCGATACCGTAGATGGTGATCTCGGACATACCCACCGAGATGGGTCGAATCACCCGAATCTGGGTCGAGGTCTGGTCCATTAGCAATACGTTGGGGAACATGCCCAGGTTACGGGCCCGTCCGATCATCCAGTCGGCACTCTCTTTACCAAGGCGCTGTTCAAGCTCGTCTCTTTTTTCTGCCAGCGGCCGATCATTGGCTCCGGGTACTTCGCCCCAAAGAATGGTGTGGCCCTGGCCCAGGTCGTAAGTGCCGCTGACCATATCTGACATGTTGCCGCGGGCGATGGACTTTACCTGGTCGTCTTCCAACTCGGCCATTCGTTTCATCACTACACCAATGTAATTGGCGTGCACTGTTGATACGTGGTAGCCGTCCACACCGTTTTCCAGTTGAAATTTCCAGTTACTGGGGGTGGTATAGCGGGAGAAGCCTTTGATGATTTCCATGCCATCGGGGGATTGATCGCCCAGCATTTTCATAAAGGGTTTAGCGTTGCCAAGAGCAACTTCGAGGTCTGGGACATCAGCATTTAATGAACCGAAAATAAAACCGTGATAGCTCGCGATTTTGGCGATGGGCTTCAGGTTTCGATTCTGCTGTCCGAATGCATCGGTATAGCCGCCGGTATCCTGGTCTTTAATATCCCGCAACTCACCAGTGCTGTCGAATGACCAGCCGTGGTAACTGCAGGTCAGGAATTTCTTATTGCCGCGATTGGTTCGGCAGAGGGTGGCGCCGCGATGAGTGCAGGCGTTGATGAAGCCGCGAACCTGATTGTCTTCGCCACGGATGAGGACGACTGGTTTACGGCCCATCCAGGTGGTGAAAAAATCATTGACCTCCGGTAGGTGACCTTCGTGGGCGAGAAAAATCCAGCTACCCTCGAAAATATGCTCCATCTCTTTTTCGAAGAGCTCTTCGTCATAGTAGATGCTGCGGTCAAGCGTAAATTCGCCATCAACAGTGCGGTCAACCATTACCTTTTGCAGATCTTCGATTTTCATTTTAGTGGTTGCTCCTCAAAGGCTATCTACGATCCACTTAAGTACGTGCTGTAGGGGTTGTATCAACGATACAAACCAGCTTTACGCCTGGATTATTCTCTGACCGGAAGAATCAGATGGTATCGATCTGGATTAGAGGTATCCATTTGAAATACCGCCTTGCGTTTAGCCGGATTGATTGATTCCTCCGGTTCGCTATCGCGCCAGTGGTAGTGGCAATCGGGGCAACCAAAGAGGGTCCAGATCAATTCTTCACCTTCTTTGCCCTCATGAAAAACCGTGGCGTTGGTATTTGAACAGCGTGGACAGGCAGTCATTTGCGAGCCTCTTTTTGCATTGATTTTATAATCTGGGACAGATCATCAATTTCCTGGCCGGCGGGTCGGCGAACAATTTCAACGTCGCCGCCGATAGGCTCTGGAGCCATGTGGGTAGTGGCATCAATAATTAGGTGATGGCCCATGCCCGGGATGACCGCAGCAGGGTCAATCATAATGCCGGCCATGTTGTCGAGCACCTGAATATCACTGGCGCGAGTGCGCACAGACAGCGCCCACATCACCTGATTTAAATCGAATGGGTCGACATCGGCATCGACCATGATCAGGTTCTTCAGATAGACCAGACCGTGCGGGGTACCCAGTGCGCGTAGTGCGACTGATTTGGCAAAGCCAGCGAAGCGGTTTTTCACCGAGATGATCGCGGTCAGGCCATGTTGATAGAGGGCATTGACGGCTTCGACTTCAGGGAACTCTTTTTTCAACACCGCATAGATCGGCGCAGAAGTGTTCAGACCAATCAGGGTGTCGTGTTCGGTCCAGCCTTTGCCGATATAAATGTTTTCAAATATTGGGTTTTTGCGATGAGAAATGCCGGTGATCTTAAAAACCGGGGCACGGCGCACGCCGCTGTAGCTGCCCGGGAATTCTCCAAAAGGGCCTTCGTACTGGCGCTCGCCGTGTATATATTCGGCTTCAATGACCATCTCGCCTTCGGCCTGAATATCCAGGCCGTTGCCGGATTCAGTGAGTGCGATGGGCGCGCCCATCATGCCGGCTGCGTAGGCGTATTCCGATTCGTCATAGCCTATCGGGGTGGCGGCAAACATGGCCATGGCCGGGTGGTTGCCGAGCATGACGGCAATTTTTAGTGGCACATCGTCCATTTCGGCAGCCAGCATATGCCGGCCCATATCGTGAACCGGCACGCTCATCAGCGTGAAGGTGTCAGGGCCATGGGGCTGAATACGGTAGATACCGACGTTCTGCTTGCCGAAGTTGTCCGGATCATGAGGGTCGCGGCTGACTACGTTGGCTTTGCCGATATAGAAGCCACCGTCCATCGCATTGATGCGATAAAGCGGTAACAGATCGAACAGGTTGAAATTTTCTTCGATACGGACCTCATGAATCGGTGCCTTGTCAGGTGCGATTCGAGGTAATTGTGGTGCCTCCGTGGTCCAGCGGCCGACGATGTCATAAAACAGGTCGCGAATCGGTGTTCCCAACGGGTAACCCAACAGGGTGGCAATGTTTGAAAAACTGCCGTGTACGCCTGCAACCATGCGTTTGCCCGGATAGCCCTTGATTTTATCGAACAGTATCGCCGGGCCGTTTTTATCATCGTCTCCCGCCGCCACCAGAATGTTACGGATATCCGGTTCGGGCATTACTTCATCGGGCCAGGTAATGAACTGGCCTTTGGATTCGAGCAGGTCTAAAAAGTCCCGCAGCGAGCCAACCTTTTTGGCTACCTCGATTGAAATTTCAGACTGTTTGTTCATTACGATTGCCTCAATCGACAGGGTTTGCGGGGGTAGCCAGGAAATCGATAAGCAGGTCGAGTTCAGCGTCAGTGATGTCCGTTGGCCGCAGTGGTGCCATTTCTAGCAGCCCATTGCGCACCACGTGCGTTATGTATTCCGGTGCCAGGGTTGTGCTGCCTTTAATGGCCATACGTTCATCGCCATAGCGGCGTTGTAGCATCACCGCGCCGGGGCCTTCAGCGTCCGGGCGATGACAACCTTCGCAAAACAGATACCAGGACTCTTCACCAGACCGCGGCCGTTCTTCTGCCGTGCCCGGCAGTGCCACGCTACCAAGCAGCAGCGCCAGACCGATGGTTGAAATCAGCTTGTCCATGAGTGTTTCTCCCGCATGTGTGCCGGCCAGATGCCCTGCTTACCGGGGGCCAGAATGCCGTTTGGATCAAAGGCGTCCTTGAGCCGTTCGTTGAGTTTCCACAGGGCGTGGTCGTTCCAGCTATAGGTTTTGGCCACCTGATCCATAAACGCCAGGTGAGTTCGATATTCGCCGTAACCGGCGGCGGCGGCTTCATCAATGAGCAGGCCGAAGAGTTCGTGGGCGCGCTGACGCTCTTCCTCGTCGGTGCGATCAAACATAAGCATGTAGACGTGGTGCATGTCGCGCCAGCCGACGGCGAATTCGCCGATGTAATCGAAGCCGTACTCGTGGGAGCGCTTCTTAATCATCTCGTACTGACGCATGGCGTCTTCGCCGGTGGTCGGGCTAATCGGCGAAAAGTTAATGTGACCACCGCCGCCGACCCAGTTCATTAGCCCGAACTCGGTCATGTTGGGCTCGCCGCGCATGAGTTTGGCGCGGTATTGAAAAGCGGCGTCGTGTTTGCGCTCTTCGGCGGTCCAGAGTCTGGCACCAGGGATAGCACCCAGAGTGTCGCGAATCACCTGCAGGGTGTTTTCCATCATCGGCGGAGGGCCGTAGAGCGCGGCGTAAAAATTCCACTGGCCGAGTTTGTAGTCGGACATGATTTTTTTACGGGCGCTGTCGGGGATGGGACCCTTGCCGCTGTAATACTGCCGTTTGGAAACTTTTACCGCTGCATCCCAGAGCAGGTCGACTGTGAAAGCGCCGTTGGGAATCACCATGTTGACCTTCAGTGGCCGTACTGTTTCGGTAATGATGGCCAGGTCGTCTTCGTTTTCGTAGGTAATCAGGAAGGGCATGTAACCAGGAGGTTCAGGCATCAACCACATGCCCATTTTGGTGACGATGCCAAAGTTGCTCTGACTGAACACGCCATCGAGAATCGGCCCGAAACCGTATTGAAAGACCTGCCAGGATTCCGTTTCTGGTAGGGAGCCCTGGCCGGTACGGAACAGGGTGCCGTCCGGCAGCACCACTTCCATGCCGCAATGCATCATGAAATGGTCACCGTAGGGGGTGTAGCCGACGCCGTGCTCTAGCGTGTTGCCGACAATGCCACCCCAGCCCGGTGCGGCCGGATCTATCCAGAGTTTGATATTGTTTTTCTGCAGATATTCGTAGAGCTGAAAATAGCTAACACCTGGTTCTACCAGGGCGTAGGCATACTCTTCGTTGACTTCAAGGATGCGGTTCATGCGCTTTAGATCGAGGACGACGTAGCCGGGCATGCGTGGTGCGGGTCCCCCGTAGGCAAAGTTGCGGCCAGTAGAAATTGGCCACAGCGGTACTCGGTACTCGTTGGCGATTTTGAGGATTGCCTGAATATCCTCAATGCCGTCGGGTGCGATTACTGCTGACGGTACATTGGCATCGCCCGGCAGAGTGGAGAAGGAGTCGCGATAACTGCGCAGTTTTGGATCGCCGTCGTGAATTACCCACTGTTTGCCGATAGCGTTGGCCATTTCGTCAATAGCGGTGGAAAACTGTTGCGGTGATAACCAGTCGGGTAGCACTGCTGCCATGGTGTCTCCTCCCAGGAGCGTGAATCTAAATTCAAACGAAATGCCTGATTACGACTCGCAAAACAGGCGAAATTATTAAGGTAAGCCGAGTTTGGTGGTGGATTTTCGGCTGAAGTGACGCAAGCCGACTAAGCGGGCTGTAAAATCCACGAAACCAGATGGCCGGGGCTATTCGGATGCCGCTTTGCGGTTGCTGTAAGGCGGTGTTCAACAAGCGGTTGGTTATCTGGCACAAGGGTGGTCATCAGTGATGCAATCACTTCTGGCCAGGCTGAATCCGCTTCAATCAGCGGTTTTTCTATGCTGGCTTGCCACCGCTGGCCAAGTGTCAGTTGATGTTCGATCTGGTCATCAGAAAGATGTTTGTGAACGCCCTTATAGGTCAGCTTGTAGCCTTCGGCGGCCGCAAGCTGGTCGGCCAGAAGTAGCGCGGCGTCGGTAGTTAGCCCAGCGATGGAGCGCCCTTCGGCGACGGCATCGGCGATGGCGGGCATTACTGAACCCGGATCGGTGTCCAGGCCATGGACGCGGTACGCCTGCGCCGATACGGTGCGAAGGAACTGGTCGCCTTCTTCGTAGCGGGTGTCGCAAATAGCATCAAAAGCGATAGTTGGTTTAGCCTGGGTAGCGGCAATAACCGCGCCTGCTGGTAACGCAGAGGCGATTCCAGCCACCGCGCCACCGCGTAAAAATTCGCGTCTACTAATCATCTCTGTACAGCTCTCCCGTCGCCTGATCACCCTGAGTGAAAGGTGAAAAATTTGTCGTCGTTAACGAATGTTGTAACCACAATCATCGCCCACATTCGACAGTGTTGCAGCGATAGTAGCGAACGCCTGTCTAGCTGTAAATGAAAGAATCGTAATCGGAGGCAAGTTGGTATGGTTAGCTTATGCAAGGCCATTCTAGTGCTATGCTTTCGTAGCTAAACGAATGTTAACTAGATCAGCGGGTTGATAGCTGATGGGGGAGTCGAGATGGGTGTCAGTGCGATCGAACGGGTTTTGTGGGAGCTTGGAGAAAAGGAGTCGCGGGTAGAAAAATTTAAGGCGGATCCTGATGGCTATTTGGCCGGACGTGACCTTTCTGACCAGGAGCGGCGGATGTTAAAGGAGATGGATGTTAAGTCGCTAGTTGATCACGGTGTCAGCAGCATGTTAACGATGATGGCCTGGCCGCTGATTCACGGGGTTGATGAGTTGCCCTTTGATTATTTGACGCAGATGAACGACGGAACCTTGCCCAGTATGGGGCTCAAACCGGTGCAGCACTTTGGGTTGAGAACCTTTTTGCGCTGCCGCAAAATCTGGTGGGGGCTGGTCGGTAAGCCTAACAAGAAAAGCATGGTGGATATGTGACAGCGACTGCTCTTGGCTAATTTCCGACTTGTGGTGTCAGCCGTTGAGTGTTTTGTTGCATTGCAGCGGAATTCGTAGCGTATTTGCTTGCTCTTAACGCTTGTTCAGTAATAGTATTCGCAGTTGCACGAAACTGAATTTTTTGAAGTAACCAATTTTGGGGCGGTCACCGCCCTTTAAAAAAACGGACACCAAAAAATATAGATATTGGTGTCACACAATGCAGGAGCCTTGCCATGGTGAACGTCGATAGTTTGATTGATCTCGATAAAGCTGTTCAAAGCAAAAAGATTTTTTGGGATCAGGAAGTTTACGATCAGGAGATGGAGAATATTTTTGCCCGTTCCTGGCTGTTTCTGACCCACGAATCGCAAATTCCTGAACCGGGTGATTTTTTCACCACCTTCATGGGTGAAGATCCGATTATCGTCGCCCGGCAACAGGATGGCTCAATCAAAGCGTTTATCAATTCCTGTACCCACCGCGGCAACCAGGTCTGTCACGCAGACAGCGGCAATACACGTTCCTTTGTCTGTAGCTATCACGGCTGGGCATTCGGGCTGGATGGCAGCCTTGCCGGGGTGCCTCTGGAGGCAGAGGTTTATTACAACCAGTTAGATAAAGACTCTATGAGCTTGCGAGAAGTGGCGCAGGTTGATAGCTATCGGGGGTTTGTTTTTGGCTGTTTTGATACCGAAACCCCACCGCTGGCTGAATGGTTGGGTGAGATGGCCTGGTATATGGATAGCTGGGCGAATACCGGGGGCGGGGCTGAGCTGATTGGTACGCCGATGAAGACGATTTTGAAATGTAACTGGAAAGTGCCGACCGAAAACTTTATTGGTGATGGTTATCACATCACCTGGACCCACATCGCAGCACTACAAATTATCGGTGGCCCGTTAGGCGAAGCCTTTGGTAGTGGCGAACTGCCACCGCTCGAGGATATGGGTGCGCAGATAACCACGCGTCATGGTCACGGGTTTGGGGTGATCTGGGATGTGGGTCACGCAATTCACCGTAATCCACAGAACTATGTTGAGTTTCAACAACAGACCCTGCCGGAAGTGATCGAAAAACAGGGCGAGTGGGGCGGCAAAATGTACACCGGCCACTGGAACGCCAGCCTGTTTCCGAACTGCTCTTTTCTTTATGGCACCAACACTTTCAAAATCTGGCACCCCAAAGGCCCTCATGAAATTGAGGTCTGGACCTGGAGCCTGGTGCAGAAAAACATGTCTCCGGAGCTGAAACGAGAAATTCAGAAAGAGGCAATTATGAGCTTCGGTACTGCGGGCACCCTGGAAAGTGATGATGGTGAAAACATGGAGACCTGCACCCGTACCAACCGGGGTTTTCAAACCCGAAAAGGGTCGATGAACGCATCGATGGGTCTTGGGGTTGAGGGTCGGCACCCGGAATTGCCCGGGGTGGTAGGTTCAAATTTTATTGGCGAAACTTCCTACCGGGGTTTTTACAGGTTTTGGGATGAAATGATGCGTGCAGCCAGTTGGGACGACATTAAGAAGAATGACGCCACCTGGGTTGATCGCTGGCTTGGAGAGGGTGCAGTTTCCAAATTACCGTCGAGCCAGGCTGCTTAAGGAGCAATTGAATGTCAGAACTGGGAAAGTTAGCAACGTTGGAACTGGGTTATCAAGTGGAGCAGTTTTACTACCGTGAAGCCCGATTTATGAATCAGCGCCAGCATCGGCAATGGCTGGAATCAATGGTGCATGAGGATATTCATTACTGGTTGCCGATTACCGAAAACAGGATGTTAAATGATAAGCGTCCTGAGCCTACTCCTGAGGACGGGGCGATCTATAACGACAATTACGGCGATCTTGATGATCGAATCAAGCGTCTGGAGACCGGCCTGGTATGGATGGAAGATCCGCCATCGCGTATTCGTCACCTGATTAGTAATGTGGAGGTTTATCACACCGATCAGGAGCAGCAGTTGAGTGTCTACTCCAACTTCCATGTTTACCGCAACCGCCGTCAGCGAGATGAGACCAACCTGATTGGCGGGCGCGAAGATGTGCTGGTCAGAGACGGGGATGGATTCAAAATCTTAAAAAGGAAAATTAACCTTGATATGCGGGTTGTCCTTGATAAGAATCTCTACTTCTTTATCTAAGGCGGCTTTTTCTAAAACAGCAGGGTTGTTTTAACAGCTAGAGGTTGAGGTGGTGATATGAGCATGCATGCGGTGGAAAAAGCATTCTGGACGCTCGGCAAAGACCCAGAGGCTATTGAGCAGTTTAAAGCTGACCCCGACGGCTTCTTGCGCCAGTTCTTGCTGACCGATAGCGAACGCAAAATGATCATGGAAAATGATCTAAAAAGTCTGGCAGATCAGGGTGTTAATACACTGCTAACCCTGATGGTCTGGCCAATGTTAAACGGGCCGGAAGGGATGCCTTTCGATTATTTGACCCACATGAACGGTGGCGAGCCGCCGGCAATGATGGCGGCATTTGAACAGCCGCAGGGCTAGCTAAACTAAGGACAAACAGAGAGGAGGATCAGGCAATGGCAGAGATAGTAGGCGGATTCATTGTGTCTCATGACCCGATGATCACCGGCAACCCGGAGATTGCCAATAAAAAGCAGGTTGCTAATGTCGATGCAGCCTTTGAGACAATTGTCGAACGGCTGAAAGAGCTGCGCGTCGACACGGTGATTGTGGTGGGTGATGATCACTACACCATGTTTGGCCCCCACTGTTTGCCGCAGTATCTGATTGGGGTGGGTGAGCTGGAAGGGCCGGAAGAAAACTGGCTACGGATAGAGCGTTACCAGGTGGAGAATAATGTCCCGCTGGCTGAACACATCATGAATTACGGCTTTGCCAACGGCTTTGACTGGGCAGTGGCCAAGTCCCTGCTGCTGGATCACGGCACCATGATCCCCATTCATAAGGCCATCACTCCCATTCCCGGTGTTCGCACCATCCCAATTTATCTGGCAGCAGCGGTTACTCCAATAATTCCCATGCGTCGTGCCCAGCAGCTTGGGGCAATGATTGGTGATGCGGTTAACGCCTGGGATAAGGATGAGCGAGTTGCTGTGTTTGGCTGTGGTGGAATTAGCCATTGGGTGGGTACTGCGGAGATGGGTCGGGTTAACGAAGAGTTCGATCATATGATTCTGAACCACGTTAACAATGGCGACATAGAGGCGCTGATTGCCCTCGGCGATGACTATGTTCTCGAGAATGGTGGTAACGGTGCGTGGGAGATTCGCAACTGGATCTGCGCCATGGCTGCGATGAAAAAACTTACCGGCGAAACCCTCTGCTACGAGCCGATGCCGACCTGGATTACCGGTGTTGGTTTCTCGGAGTTGAAGGTCGCTTGATCCTGATAAAAAATTACTCCTTGGTCATTTATGGGCAAGGGGTTTTTTTGGTATCGTAATTCAGTTATATCTTTAGGGGGCTTTTCGCAGGCTTGCGGCAACGGTGCTGAGGTTGGGAGAAGAGTTAATAATTGTTTGTCAGCGTAGACGCTGACGAAACTATAAAAACGGGAGCAAGGGGTTGGATAAACAGCAGTTACGCTATGAGGTGGAGGAGTTGATCCACGCCTATGTGCAGTGTATTGACGATGATGATCTGGAACAGTGGCCAGAATTTTTCACCGAAAAATGCGATTATAAAGTAATCCCACGTGAAAATGCGGATCAGAATTTGCCGGTTGCAGTGATGTTTTGTGACAGTAAAGGTATGTTGCGTGATCGCATCGTTGCGCTACGTAATGCCAATATTTACGCTGCCCATTTTTATCGTCATCTGGTTAGTAATATCCGTGTGCTGGGAGAGCAGGGTAGTGTGATCACTGTGCAGTCAAATTACCTGGTGCTGCAAACGCTGCTTGACGGTGAAACCAAGGTTTATAATGCCGGCAAATACGTAGACGAAATTGTTCGTGAAGATGGTGAGCTAAAGTTTAAGAAGAAGCATTGCATCTTTGATACCTACCGGATCCAAACTCTGATGGTCACACCTATTTAGGTTGCCGCCGACAGCCCTTTGACACGCTTTTGATCTGTGTCATTTTGAAGCGGGGGGCAATGGGGTAGGGTTTTTCATCCGCAGTGCTAGCTGATAATTAAAAATTGTTAATGGAAGGGGAGTGGGCCATTGAGTAATAGTCTTTTGGAAAATGTAAGTGCGTTACTGTATGAAGAAGCGGCGCTTTTAGATGAGCAACGTTGGCACGACTGGTTGGCCCTGTTTGCAGAAGATTGCACCTACTGGATGCCGGCCTGGGATTCCGAGCATGAGATGACGTCCGATCCGGCCAACGAGATTTCGCTGATTTATTACAGTAACCGTAACGGTCTGGAAGATCGTATCTGGCGGATCGAGTCCGGCATGTCCTCAGCCTCGACCCCGTTGCCCAGAACATCGCACGTCGTTACCAATATTCGCCTGGGGGATGAAAGCGGCGGTTTGATTAGCGCTTATGCGAACTTTATTGTTAACTCCTACCGCCACGAAATTACCGACACTTTCTATGGGCGTTACGAGTATGGGTTGCGCGCTGACGGTGACAAACTGATTATCGCCAGTAAGAAAATTATTCTGCTTAATGATGTCATCCCGGCGGTGGTGGACATTTATAGTATTTAAATGTGGCTGGTCGATCTGCGTAAGCATCGACTAAAGATGTACCCGCTCCGCACAGATGCTGTGCGGAGTTTTTTATTTTTACAGTACTGAAATAATACTGGTGACTCGTTTTGGGAGACGGTGATTTTGGCATTCGGATTGTTTGGGAATAAGGCTAAGGGGCCAGCGGTAGCGGTCATCAAGCCTTACGATAAAACCGTGGAAGTGCAAAAAAATGAGAGTCTGTTGCAGGCGGCGCTGTCCGCAGGTATCGATTTTCCCCATAGCTGCAAGGTGGGCACCTGTGTTCAATGCCGTTGCAAATTGACGGTTGGCAAAGTTAAAGCGATTCGAGACTTCTCTTATGTTTTAAGTATTGAAGAGCTTAATGCCGGTTATATCCTTGCTTGCCAGGCCAGGGTGAAGCCTGGTGATCATATCGAAGTAGAGGTTGAGCTAGAGTCTGGGCGGCCTGATTTTGCGAGACAGGAATTTACCGGTGTCGTGAAATCCGTAGTGGATCTTACCCATGACACCAAAGGGCTGGCCGTTAAAATTGATGGCCGACTGGAATATGCTGCGGGGCAGTATGCGGAGCTGAGTCTGGAAGGGTTTGACCGGCCGCGGGAGTATTCGTTTGCCTCCGCCGCTCAGCCTGGTGGTAGCAATGAGCTGGACTTCATTATTCGCCACGTGCCCGGAGGGCGCTTCACTGACTGGTTGTTTGCCGAAGATCGAACCGGCGAATCGGTAAAAGTACAGGGCCCCACCGGTAACTTCTGGTTGCGGGAAGGCTCGGAGCCGCTGTTGTTTGTCGCCGGTGGTAGTGGTCTCGCGCCGCTAAAAGCAATTCTCGAAGATGGGGTGCAGCGTCGGGTAAAGCGTGATGTGGTGTTTCTGTTTGGTGCCCGTGAGCAGCGTGATCTGTACTTGATTGACGAGCTTCAGCGAATTGGCGAGCAATGGCAGGGTGAATTTAAGCTTGTGCCAGTGCTGTCTGACGAAGCGGAAGAGAGTAATTGGCAGGGTGCTCGCGGTTTTGTGACCGCGATGATTAACGAAGCGGAGGTCTCGCAGTTGGCTTCGCGTCATGCCTACCTGTGCGGGCCACCGGTAATGATTGATGCTGCTATGGAGGTGATGGCGGCCGCCGGAATTGCCAGTGAGCACATTCATTACGACAAATTTCTCGACTCCAGCAGCCTGGCGGAATAGCTCAGAAATATATTGGCGGAGTTTCCGGGCCAACGGGGATGATAAGCCCGTTGTTCAGCCATGGCTCGATCATGAGAGCCCCGCTCGAAAGCTCCTTCTTCAATTCAGCTTTGCGCAAGCCAGTCTGGCCAGCCAGCGGCTACGTTGGCCTCCCTTGCGAGCCGTTGTTCGTCAGCGTTGGCAAATTCTTTGTCCCACTGCTCGAGTCTTGGTTTGGCAATTTTTTCCTCCCATAACGGTGGAATAAAAGACAGCAAAAAGCAGGCGACAATACTCGGCATCTGGGGAGCTTCAGTATGAGGGGGTAACTCCTGGTAGGGCATGTCTGGATCGAGATGATGTTCCGAGTGGGTCGATATCTCGAACGACACGGCTCTGGAATAAAGGTTTAGATGATTCCAGGAGTGGCGCGGCGCCAGTGTCGACTCCGGGTCGCGTACCAGGCCGTAGTGTTGGGTATAGTTAAACCCGCCGAGAATAAGAAAACTTATCGTCCATGTGGCGAGCAAATAGGGAATTCCGGCCACCCCACCGGCCACCCAAAGAAAAATTGAGACCCACGTTGTGAGGCTGGCAACCGCCCAAAAAAAACGGCTCTTCAGCGACCAATAGCCCACGCCAATCTTGTCTAATCGCTGTTTCTCCAGCGCGATAGCATCTCTTGTGCCGCTGATGATTGAGCGTGGCACAAAGCCATATACCCATTCCCCTCTAACCGGGGTGTCGCCGTCTTTAGGGGTTCCAACATGTGGGTGGTGAATATGGTTATGAGCCAGGTCATTTAGTGGCAGGCCGTAGATCGTTTCATACAGGGATGCGCAGATAAGCGAAAACCGATCGTGTCGGTGCATCAGCTCATGAGCCGACGGCAAGCTGCCCAGTGCGGTTAAAAAGCCCACCGTCAGTACCGCGCCAACAGCTGTTATCGGCGTCAGCGTTCCCAGAGAAATCAGGTGAGCAAAACTCAGCCATAATGCCCAGGTTAGCGGCAGTTGGAGGAATAATATGGCATCACAAACCGCCGCGTTAACATGAGTGCGGTGAGAGTGGTCGGGTCCGGCGAGAAAGTCAGCAACGGCGATACCGACAAACCCAACCAGGCCTAACCAGGCCCAGTTAGGACCTAATAGCATGCCGGTGATGCCAATAGACAACATCGCCGCTGCAATCAAATAACGAGCGTATTCTTTCACTGCCGACATCTTTTCACCTCTTGCTGTGCGTTAAACGATCGATAAAGCTGGATAGGTTAGCCGACCTGTTCACGGTTGCACAAGCGGGTAATTTATTGATGTGGGTAGCGTGAAAAAGCTTCATTGTTCAAGCTTACCTTAGGTATGATGTCGTCCTACTTCGGAGGGGTGTTGCACTGCAGCAATTGTGACCATCGTGCCACAAGTTTTGCGGCCCAGACGCCGGATTATTAAGTAGTATCCAACATTTATCAGGGAGAGTTGAATGCAGACCAAAGCCGCAGTCGTTCGTGCCAAAGGTGGTCCTTTTACGGTTGAAGAGGTTGTTATTGCCGAACCGGCTGCCGATCAAATTCTGGTCAAAATCGTCGCAGTAGGTATGTGTCATACCGATCTAACCATCCGTGATCAAAATCTGCCAACTATGTTGCCCATGGTGTTAGGTCACGAAGGTTCGGGTATCGTTGAAAAAGTCGGCGCCAACGTCACCAAGGTGGAACCTGGTGACCATGTGGTACTCACCTTTCACACCTGTGGCCATTGCACCAACTGTCTGTCCGGTAATCATCTTTCCTGTGAAAATGCCTTCGGTCTTAATTTTGGTGGCCGCACCCACAGCGGCGACTGCACTATTCACGCCGGCGACGAGCCGCTAGGTTGCAGTTTTTTTGGTCAATCCTCTTTTGCAGGGTATGCACTTAGCTACGAGAGAAATACCGTTGCTGTTGACAAGTCAGTGCCGCTGGAACTTCTTGGCCCGCTAGGTTGTGGGGTGCAGACCGGCGCCGGTTCTGTGCTTAACGCTTTGAACCCGCCTGCAGGTTCAGACATCGTCATCTTTGGCGCTGGTGCGGTCGGCCTCAGCGCAGTCATGGGCGCGGTGATAGCTAATTGCACGACAATTATTGTTATCGATATCAAGCAAAATCGTCTGGATCTCGCTACGGAGTTGGGCGCGACTCACGTCATTAATGCCGAGCAGACCAATCCGGTGGAGGCAGTGATGGAGCTCACCGGCGGCAGAGGCGCCAGTTATATGCTTGAAACCACCGGTAATGCGAAAGTGCTGGAGGGTGCGATCTACACCATCGCCATGGGTGGCGAAGGCGGCATCGTCGGCGCGCCGGCCATGGGTACTACGATTAATGTTGATGTTAATTTTATGCTCTTTAACCGCCATTTGCGCGGCATCATAGAGGGTGATAGTAATTCTGACATTTTTATTCCACGCCTGATCGAGCTCTATAAGCAAGGTAAGTTTCCATTCGACAAACTCATCAAGTTCTACACTCTGGATGAGATCAACCAGGCAGCTGAAGATTCGGAAAATGGATCCACTCTGAAGCCAGTACTTAAGCTAATTTAGGTTAATTGATACGCTAGGCTATTGTCATGCAACTTAAAAACAGCTAAAAATCTGCTCAATGAGGCCGAAGGATGTGAATGGAGCTTAATCAGCATTGGTCCGATTTGGCCTGAATTTAAAAACCAATGGGCATGGACTGGCGGTGGGTTGTTAGTGGAGGGAGAGGAGTTGTGATTAACAATGATATT
>QNFC01000013.1 GCA_003645395.1 Gammaproteobacteria bacterium | reverse complement strand
GAGCAGGAAGCTTTTTTTGGCCTCGCCAACGTCGCTGTCCAGGTTCCAGGCCCCGGCGCGGTTGCTCACGGCGTTCCAGGTCCAGATGGTATTGGGATTAACGCCGGTCTGTAGCCGGACCTGACCCTTGATTTTGCCGTGGTGACTCTCCACCCAGACCCAGTCGTCGTCCTCGATACCTATTTCTCTGGCGGTGTGGCGATTGATGTAGAGCCGGTTGCTGCCAAGGATCTGCCGTTGCCAGGCGTTTTGCGAATCCCAGGAGTGATACATGATCATTGGTCGCTGGGTGATGGCGTGCAACGGGTACTCCTCGCTGTCCACAGCAGCTTCTTCAAAAGGCGGATACCAGATGGGCAGAGGATCGAAGTAAGTCTGGATGCGTTCTCGATGCTCTGCGTGGGGAACCTGGTCGCCATGACCCTGCGCAGCGAGACGGAACTTCTGCAGCGGCTCGCTATAAATTTGCAGCACCACCGGATCGGAGCTGCCAATAAAGCCACGTTCTTTGGCGTACTCAAGGTAATTGCGGTTGGAGTGCTTGTAGTAGTGCATGGTCTTCGGCATCTGTTCGTGCCAGAAGCAGTTGTTATCGCCGTAAGCTTTTAGTTGGTCGGGATTGGGGTCGCCGTTACCCCGTTGGTCACCGGCTGCTCCCCGCCAGCCAGCCAGCGTGCCGATACCGGGCATGCGTTGGTGGTTGACGATGTAGTCGGGATAACCACCCGGGTATTTGGGGGTGCCGTCGTCGTTGGTGAGGCCGGGGAGTTTTAACCGGGCGCCCAGGTCAATGAGGACGTCCTGAAACGGCCGTACATCCCGGTCGAGTTCCAGTACCGGCTGGCGGATGGAATCAGTGGGTCCTTCCGGGCTACTAATGGGCCGATCGAGCAGCGATATGGCGTCAAATCGTTCCAGGTAGGTGGTATCTGGCAGTATCAGGTCGGCATAGGGCACCATCTCCGAGAAAAATGCATCGGAGTAGATAATAAACGGAATTTTGTACTCGCCGCTTTCCGGATCGCGGTCGGTGAGCATCTCCATCGTCCCGCTGCTGTTCATCGATGAGTTCCAGCTCATGTTGGCCATGAACATGAACAGGGTGTCGATGGGGTAAGGATCGGCTTTCCAGGCGTTGTGGATGACCATGTGCATGATGCCGTGGGCCGAAATGGGTGCTTCCCAGGAGTAGGCTTTGTCAATCCGTACCGGGGTGCCGTCCTCTTCCAGCAGCAGGTCTTCTGGTCCGGTGGGGAAACCCAGCGGCGGCCCGCCAAGGGTGCTGTTCGGTTTCACCTGCCCGGGTTTGCCGGCGGGAAGCTGGTGCGGCGGAATCGCTTTGGGAAAGGGCGGTTTGTAACGAAATCCGCCGGGCACGTCGATGGTGCCGAGGATCATCTGCAGTACGTGCAGCGCACGACAGGTGTGAAAACCGTTGGAGTGGGCAGAGATACCGCGCATGGCGTGGAATGACACCGGCCGGCCAGTCATTTGGGTTTGTTCGCGGCCAGCCCAGTCAGTCCAGGGAATATCGAGGGTGATCTCCTGCTCGAAGGCCACTTCCGCCAGTTCGGAGGCGATGCGGCGAATGGTGCCGGGGTCGATACCGATGGTTTCGGTAACCGCTTCAGGGGTGTAGGCATCGTCCAGGTAGCGGCGCGCCATGAGGTCGAACGCGGGAACAACGCTAGTACCGTCGGCGAGTTCATATTCACCCACCAGCGTCGGTTGGGATCCTGCGGCCATGGCATTGGTAAAGGTTTTACTGGTGCCGTCCCAGCAGAAGGGGTTGCCATCCTCATCACGGGCAAACAGGCCGTCGTCGGCCTGACCGGGATTATCCTTAACCAGCCAACCGGCATTGGTGTAACGGGCGAGGTAGCTAAAATCGATCTTGTCAGCTTTGAGGAGCTGTTGAATCAGCGCAAAAATAAACAGGCCATCGGTGCCGGGCCGAATGCCGACCCACTCGTCGGCAATGGCCGAGTAGCCGGTGCGGATCGGGTTAACTGAAACGAACTTAGCGCCGTTAGCTTTAAGGGTGGAGAGACCCGCTTTGATCGGATTGCTGTCGTGGTCTTCGGCCACGCCAAACATGACGAAATAGCGGCTCAGTTCCCAGTCTGGTTCACCAAATTCCCAGAAGGATCCGCCGATCGAATAGAGCCCGGCAGCGGCCATATTTACCGAACAGAAGCCGCCATGGGCGGCGTGATTGGGGGTGCCAAACTGAGTTGCCCACCAGCCGGTGAGGGCCTGGCTCTGGTCGCGGCCCGTAAAAAAGGCCAGTTTGCGGGGGTCGGTTTCGCGGATGTTGGCCAGCCGTTCGGTGGCGATCTGCATCGCCTCGTCCCATTCGATCTCTTTAAATTCGCCTTTGCCACGTTCGCCTACCCGCAACAGGGGTTTGGTTAGCTTGGCCGGCGAGTGCTGTTTCATAATGCCGGCACTGCCCTTGCCGCAGAGCACGCCCTTGTTGGTCGGGTGGTCGGGATTGCCTTCTATGTAACGAATTTCACCGTCTTTTAGATGAACCTTAATGCCGCAGCGGCAGGCACACATGTAGCAAGTGGTGAGTTTGATCTCATCGCTGATGGTCGGTGATCGGTCGATGACCGGGTCATTGGCTTGAGTGGACAAGGCGATTCCCTTCGCTGTTCGACGGGTCAGATTGACTGGGAGGCGGTGACCCTTCAGCTAGAGCGGGGTTCTTATGCCAAAAGCATCTATGAAAATAATTGATCAGTATAAAAGATCAACAAGGATTGGGTGGTGAAAAATCACCACCTATCGACGATTAAACAGGATGCCGATGACCCAGCCCACCATCAGCGCGAACAGCAGGGCGGCAATGCCATAAAGCACCGGTTGGTCAAAAGCGGCTCGTTCCAGGCGACTGACAATCCCCGATTTGGTCAGCTTAAATCGGGTGGTTGCGGTGATCAGCTGGCCGTTACCACGGGTGAATACAATCACCCTATAGGTGCCAGGTGGCGCGCTCGATGGCAGGTGAATTTCAGTGCTGAACTGCCCAGAGTTCGCATTGTCCTGAAGTGATACGTCGGTTAGCAGGAGTGATTGTTTCTTCAGCATCGTGGCGTAGGCGCGGGACCAGCCTGTACTTGTAGCGGCTGGTTGTTGATCATCAACTTGTTCGTTAACGATGCCTTTAGTTGGTAAATATTCGGGGATGGCACTCAGTCCTGACGCGGCCAGAGGTCTATCAAATATTTTTATGAGTTCGGCTAACGGCTTGCTCCCGGTCACTGCCAGAAATCCTGGGGCCCGTTGTAGAGTGTGGGGCTCACCTTTCATCCAGATGCCGTTACGTTTGCCTAGCCGGGCAATCTGCTGTGTTTGCTGAGGGCCAACGATAAGCAGCAGCAGGGGTTGGCCTGCGGATCGTTGGCCGCTAATCGTGACTGTTTCGCCATCAAAAAAAAGCCCGGCCCTGATCTGGTCAGGATTGGCGTTTATGGTCGCAGAAGTTAAGGCAAAACCCTGGCCTGGCAGCAGCACTAATAAACCCAGTAGCTTAATTACGGGCCCGAGTCGCATCGTTTTAATGCCCCCCAGCCGTAACCAGGGTAAACAGAAAATCGGGCTTACTGGTCAGGTTGAAAACCATCCAGCCGCAGACGGCTAATACGATAAAAGCGAGCAGAAATCTCAGTTCTTCGCCTTTGAGTCGTGCACCTGCGCGGACACCAATTTGCGCTCCCAGTACTGAGCCGATCATCAGCAATAGTGCCAGCACTACATCCACCGTCTGTACGCGCATGGCCTGTTGCAGGGTGACATTGGAGGCCACAAACAGAATTTGAAACAAGGATGTCCCCACCACGATGGCGGTGGGCATGCCGAGCAGGTAAATCATTGCCGGCACCATAATGAAACCACCACCGATACCCATCACCGCGGCCAGTATGCCCACGATAACGCCAAGACCAATTGGCAGCAGCGGGCTGATGGTGACATTTGAGGTGGGAAAGTGCATTTGCCATGGCAGCCGCTGGCGCCAGGTGGCTGCGCCGGTTTTTTCGTCTGCTTCGGCGCTTTCTTTGTTGCGCAGGTTCTTCAAGTTAGCGCGTACGCTTTCGACCATCATCATCGCACCGATAGCGCCCAATAGAACGACGTAAAGTAGCTTGATGACAATATCGATCTGGCCGCTGTCCCTCAGCCAGGCAAAAATGGATACGCCCAGGGTCGAGCCGATCAGGCCACCAACCAGCAGCATGATGCCCATGCGCAGGTCTACGCGGCCGCCACGCCAGTGGGCTATGACCCCGGACAGCGACGCGGCCACCAGCTGGTTGGCCTCACTACCGACCGCAATTGCCGGTGGAATACCGACAAAAATAAGCAGTGGCGTGAGCAGAAAGCCACCGCCAACTCCAAACAGGCCAGATAAAAACCCGACTCCGCCACCGATAGCAAGCAGCAGCAGGAGATTGACCGAGACTTCGGCAATGGGCAGGTAAATATGGATCATGAATAAATCAGTGCTTTAAATGTCACGGTGAGGGTTGGAACAAGGGGTAATTATAGAATTTTTTGTGGGTGTTGTTTCTGGTGTAAGCAGCCATTTTGCGCGTGATAAAGGCGTTCCAGTAGCGCGCAACAGATGGAAATTACTAAACTCGTTTGCTTATCCAAACTTACCTAAAGCTCGATTTAATACAGATCAACGGGGTCAACGTCCACTGACCAACGAATTTGTCGATTGGTCGAATGATCAAGCAGGGCGATAGCCCGTTGTAATTGCTGATGAAGCGGCGCGCGGCTACTGGCCTGAAACAGTAACTGAGCCCGATAGTGACCTGCCCGTTTGGGGCGCGGCGCGCGCACTGGTCCCCAGGCGTAGACCTGGTCGCTGGCGGGTAATTGTTGGGTCAGGGTGGTTAAACAGTCGATGGCTCTTTGCTGGGCAGTGGCCTCTGCCCGCACCAATGCCAGGTGTTGAAATGGTGGAAATCCGGTGAGTTCGCGTTCGGCTAATAATCCCGCTGCCAGTTGGGCGTAATTTTTAGTTAGCAATTGTTCCCATAGGGGGTGGTGGGGCTGATGGGTCTGAATCAACACTCGACCCGGTTCGTCACCTCGGCCGCAGCGGCCGGCGACCTGGTAGATCAACTGGGCGAGTTTTTCGGCGGCACGAAAGTCGGTGGCGAACAGTGCCTGGTCACAATCGAGAATGCCGACCAGGGTGACATTGGGGAAATGGTGGCCTTTGGCGAGCATCTGCGTGCCGAGCAGTATCTGCGCCTCGCCGGAAAGTACCTGCGCCAGATGGCGGTCGAGGGAGCCTTTCAGCCGAGTGGAGTCGCGGTCAATTCTGAGCACTGAGTGGTCAGGGAACTGTTCGCGCAGCTCTTCTTCAACCCGTTCGGTGCCGGCGCCAATGGGTACCAGCGTCTCACCGTTACAGCTTTCACAATGGCTAGGCGGTCGGCGCTCGCTACCGCAATGGTGGCAGACCAGCAGGTTGCGATTTTGATGATAGGTAAAGGCGGCGTCGCAACGACTGCACTCGGGCACTGCACCGCAATCATCGCAGAGTTGTATCGGGGCATAACCGCGGCGGTTTAAAAACAGCAACACTTGCTGACCCCGTTGCAGGTGGTCGCGAATTTTTGCCCGTAAGGGTGCCGAGAGCATGCCGCGCATTCGCTGATGGCGGGCGTCGAGAACTTCCAGCTTGGGCATGGCTCGATTGCCGGCTCGTCGTGGTAGTTTCAGTAGCTGGTAGCGGCCGGTCGTGGCGGCATGGAGAGTCTCCAGCATGGGGGTGGCGCTGCCGAGCAGTAAAGGAATGTTCAGGTTGCGGGCGCGCACCGCCGCCAGGTCGCGAGCGCTGTAGCGAAAGCCCTCCTGTTGTTTAAAAGAGCCGTCGTGCTCTTCATCAATAATGATGATGCCGCCCTTCGCCAGTGGGGTGAACAAAGCGGAACGGGTGCCGATGATGATTTTTGCCTCACCGCTGGCAGCGAGCAGCCAGGCGTTGTGGCGCTGCAGATCGGTGAGTCCGGAATGCAGCAGCACAATGGGCACGGCAAAGCGGTTACGAAAGCGCTCGACGGTCTGGGTGGTGAGGCCGATCTCGGGTACCAGTATCAGCGCCTGCCTGTCGGCACTGAGTACTTTTTCAACCAGCTGTAAATAAACTTCAGTTTTGCCGCTGCCGGTGACGCCGTCGAGTAGAAACGGCTGAAACCTATCCAGCGATTTAGCGACGGCATCGACCGCTGTTTGCTGGTCGGTGTTAAGCGTTAGCGCATCTTCACCGCCGGTACCCGACCAGCTGTCGAAGTGTTGTTCGATTTCAACGACAGTCTTTGCAATTAGTTGGCGCATGGCGGGTCGCCAGTTGGGCAGTTCGTCGTCGAGTTGGTCGGCGGTTTTTGCGCCAGCCTGTAGTTGGTTCCAGATTGATAGCTGTTTATTGGCGCGTTGAGCCGGCGGGTTGTCGTGACCGTGTGGGGTGAGGTGCCAGCGTTCTTCTGGGTGGGAGAGAGCTGGCTGTCCCCGGCGCAGCCGGGTAGGCAGGGCAGTAAACCAGACCTCGCCGATTGGGTGATGGTAGTAGCGGCTGGCCCAGTTGATGAGTTCAGCCATTTCGGCCCCGATCAGAGGCTGGTCGTCGATGATCCGCAGGGGCGATTTGAGTTTCTCTGCAGGCAGTTCGCTGTGGTCCTCAATTCCAGCCACCAGACCAATTCTTTTGTTGCGCCCAAACGGGACTTCAACCCGGCAGCCGATAGCCACAGGCTGATCGCAGCGGTAATCAAAAAGTGTTCGCAGGGGCAGGTCGAGGGCAACTTTTAAAATGCCGCTCATGACCTGGTCAGAGAAGCCCTGAGGTTCAAGCGTGATATTGAGGGCTGAGCTGCTGTACGGCCTCGATCATGCTACCGACGTGCTCGGGGTTTACCTGCGGCGTGATGCCATGGCCCAGATTAAATACGTGGCCGCTGCCGTGCCCAAAGCCCTGCAAAATACGGCCGACCTCGGCTCGAATAACCTCGGGTTGTGCATAGAGTAGGGTAGGATCCATGTTGCCCTGCAGGGCAACTCGGTCGCCAATCTGCTGGCGGGCAAGGTGGATATCAGTCTGCCAGTCCAGGCCGACCATATCGCAGCCGCTGGCGGCAATATCGGTTAACCACTGGCCACCACCTTTGGTAAACAGGGTAATTGGTGTATCTGGATGGTTTGCTTTCACACCGGCAATGACCTGTTGCATCGGTTGTAGTGAAAAAGCTTGGTAAGCTGGGTTGGAGAGTACGCCGCCCCATGAATCGAAAATCATCACCGTGTCGGCACCAGCCTGAATCTGGTTACTGAGGTAATCGATCAGAGCATTGCAGACTTTGCTGAGTACTTCATGGGCTAGTTCAGGTCGGTCGTAAATGAGCTGTTTGGTGGCGCGGTAATCTTTGCTTGCACCGCCCTCCACCATGTAAGTGAGTAGCGTCCAGGGGCTGCCGCAAAAGCCGATTAGCGGTACGCGGCCACTGAGCTCGCGCTTGACACTAGCCACTGCATTAAAGACGTAATCGAGACTGTCACTGATATTAGGTGTCGCCAGATTACGACACGCCTGTTCGTTGATCAGCGGTCGGCTGAATTTAGGTCCTTCACCCTCGACAAAATAGAGCCCCAGGCCCATGGCATCGGGGATGGTGAGTATGTCTGAGAACAGAATGGCCGCATCGAGCGGGTAGCGCTCTAGCGGCTGCAGGGTCACTTCGGTGGCCAGCTCCGGGGTGCTCATCAAAGTGATGAAGTCACCGGCTTTAGCGCGGATGGCGCGATATTCCGGCAGGTACCGCCCGGCCTGACGCATGAACCAGATAGGGGTGCGATCAAGCGGTTGACGGCGGATGGCCCGCAACAGGCGGTCATTTTTGAGTTCGGTCACCGGCTGTTATAAATCCATACTATCGAGAAACGCGTAGCCGGCGTTGCGGCCATCGTACACGGCCGTCACCACCAGGTCAGATCCCCGCGACATGTCGCCACCTGAATAAATTTTCGGGTTGGTGGTCTGCCCCACCTGACCGGTAGCTTGTATTTTGATACGGCCGTTGTCGTGAAATTCGACCCCAAATTGTTCCAGCCAGTGGGGCGGGTTGGGGCGAAAACCAAAGGCCACCAGCACGGCATCGGCGGGAATGATCTCTTCGCTGCCAGCTATCGGTTGCGGCGAGCGGCGACCATTGCTATCGGCAGGCCCCAGCTCGGTTCGGACCACTTTTAACCCTTCGACCTTACCGTTGCCGACGATTTCCAGCGGCTGACGATTCCAGAGAAACTCTACGCCTTCTTCCTTAGCATTGACCAGCTCAGCACGCGAACCAGGCATGTTGGCCTCGTCACGGCGGTAAACGCAGTTGACGCTGGTTGCGCCCTGACGTATCGCGGTGCGATTGCAGTCCATGGCGGTATCGCCACCGCCCAAAACGAGAACTTTCTGGTCGCGTAAATCGATAAACGGTGACTCCCCGGCGCCCATGCTGAGTTGCTGGCGGACATTGCCAATCAGGTAGGGCAACGCAGGGTAAACACCGGGCAGCGATTCACCGGGAAAACCGCCTTCGACGAACTTGTAGGTGCCCATGCCCAGGAAAACGCCATCGAAATCTTCAAGCAGTTGTTCCATGGTGACGTCTTTGCCAACCTCAGTATTGAGCTCGAACTTGATGCCCATTTTTTCAAACACCTGGCGGCGGCGGGTGATCACGTTCTTGTCGAGCTTAAAACCGGGGATGCCGAACATTAACAGGCCGCCGATTTCGTCGTAGCGGTCAAAGACTACGGCTTCCACGCCGTTGCGAGCAAGCACATCGGCACAGCCGAGTCCGGCTGGTCCGGCGCCGATAATCGCCATGCGTTTACCGCTAGGAACCACATCGCTGAGGTCAGGCTCCCAGCCTTGTTGCAGGGCTGTGTCAGTAATGTATTTTTCGACCGATCCGATCGTGACGGCGCCCAAGCCATCATTGAGCGTACACGCGCCCTCACAGAGTCGATCTTGAGGGCAAATTCGACCGCAAATTTCGGGAAGTGAGTTGGTACGGTTAGATAACTCAGCGGCTTCGAACAGGCGACCCTCTTCGACCAATGCTAACCAGTCGGGAATAAAGTTATGTACCGGGCATTTCCATTCGCAATAGGGGTTGCCACAGCTGAGGCAGCGGCCCGCTTGCTCGGTGGCATTCTGCTCGTCAAAAGGCACATAAATTTCGTTGAAATTATCTACACGGTCAGTCGCAGCCTGCTTGTCGAGCTTGCGCTCGTTGGTCAGAAAGTTGAAGTTCTTATCTGGTTTTGCAGCCGACATTAGACAACCTGCTCAAGCATGGTTTCGAACTGGCTAATCTTGGGTTTAATCAGCCAGAATCCGGGTAATCGTGCGGAAAAGTTGTCGAGAAATTCCTGCCCCCATTGGCTGCCGGTTGCAGCAGTAAAGCGGGCAATCTCTTCACGCAGGAAGATAGCGTAGCGAGCGGTCAGCTCACTATCTACTCGGTGGATTTCGACCAGTTCATGATTCACTTTGGCGGCAAAACCCTGGCGGGTTTGTGGGTTATCCATCTCGGGTTCATAAACAAAGGCAAAGCCGCCAGTCATCCCTGCGCCAAAATTGATTCCCGTCGATCCAAGCACTGTAATCACGCCGCCAGTCATGTATTCGCAGCCGTGATCGCCGATGCCTTCGACCACCGCGCGGGCACCAGAGTTGCGCACCGCGAAGCGCTCACCGGCCAGGCCAGCAGCGTAGAGGGTGCCGCCGGTCGCGCCGTAAAGACAGGTGTTGCCGATAATCGTGGTTTCATGGCTTTTGAACAGGCTGGCCCGCGGCGGGTAGACCACAAGCTGGCCGCCGGCCATGCCCTTGCCGACGTAATCGTTAGCGTCACCTTCCAGCTCCATGTTCAGGCCGCCGGCATTCCAGACGCCAAAGCTCTGCCCGGCGGTGCCGCGCAGTTTCAGGGTTATCGGGCAGTCGGCCATGCCCTGATTACCGTACCGTTTGGCAATTTCACCGGAGAGGCGCGCGCCGATAGAACGGTGAATGTTCTGCACCTCGTAGTTGAAAATGCCGCCGAGTTTGTTGTCGATGGCCTCAAGCGTTTCATTGACCATCTGTTCGGCTTTTTCACCCTTATCAAAGGGTGCATTGCTCGGCTCGCTGCAGAATTGCGGTTTACCGTGAGCTGATTCATCGACCGCGAGTATGGGCGACAGATCCAGATGATTCTGTTTGTCGGTTTCCCCCGGCAGTAGTTTCAGCAGATCCGTGCGACCGATGAGTTCTTCCATGGTGGCGATGCCAAGAGTGGCCATGATCTGGCGAGTCTCTTCAATGACGAAGCGGAAGTAAGTCTCGACCATCTCTGGCAGGCCATGGTAATGCTCTTTACGCAGTTGGTCGTTTTGGGTGGCAACACCAGTGGCACAATTATTCAGATGGCAGATGCGCAGATATTTGCAGCCCAGGGCAACCATCGGGGCGGTACCAAAGCCAAAGCTCTCGGCGCCAAGTAGTGCTGCTTTGATGACGTCAAGACCGGTTTTCATGCCGCCGTCAGCCTGGACACGGACCTTGTCGCGCAGGTCGTTCATGCGCAGGGTCTGATGGGTTTCAGCCAGGCCAAGCTCAAACGGAATGCCGGCATATTTAACTGAGGTTAGCGGGCTTGCCGCAGTGCCGCCATCGTATCCAGAAATGGTGATCAGGTCTGCGTAGGCTTTGGCAACGCCAGCAGCAATGGTGCCAATGCCAGCCTGGGCGACCAGTTTCACCGACACCAGAGCCTGCGGGTTGACCTGTTTAAGGTCAAAAATCAGTTGAGCGAGGTCTTCGATCGAATAGATGTCATGGTGCGGTGGTGGCGAAATCAGCGTAACGCCTGGGCGGGTAAAGCGTAGTGTGGCGATCAGGTCATTGACCTTGTCACCGGGCAACTGCCCGCCCTCGCCTGGTTTTGCACCCTGGGCTATTTTAATCTGCAGAACTTCGGCGTTAACCAGATAATGGGGCGTGACACCAAAACGGCCTGATGCCACCTGTTTGATTTTAGAGGTGCGCTCGTTACCGTAGCGTTCGATACTCTCGCCACCCTCACCGGAATTTGAGCGCCCGCCAAGGCGGTTCATGGCGATAGCCAGCGACTCGTGAGCTTCAGGCGATAGCGCGCCGAGAGACATGCCGGCGCTATCAAAGCGCGTGATGATTGACTCTAGTGGTTCTACCTGGCTCAGCGGAATAGGGGTTTGGTCAGTGCTGAGACCAATCAAATCACGCATGGCCGCGGGCGGGCGGTTATTTACCAGGCTGGCGAACTCGTCGTAGTAGCGCTGCTCGCGGGTGCGTACGGCGCTATGGAGGGCGCGGATAATGTCCGGGTTGTAAGCGTGGTATTCGCCACCGTGAACGTATTTGAGCAGGCCGCCCTGTTCAACTACCTTGCGGGGTTTCCAGGCATTTCGGGCCAGGTGGCGCTGGTCATTTTCGAAGTCGATAAAACGGCTGCCGCCGATACGGCTGACGACGCCCTCGAAGCAGGGGTCGGTGACCTCCTTGTGAATGCCAATGGCCTCAAACAGCTGGGTACCGCGATAGCTGGCAATGGTCGAAATGCCCATTTTCGACATAATTTTAAAGAGGGCCTTATTGATGCCCTTGATGTAATTCGCGCAGGCGATATGCGGGTCTGTCTGTTCGCCTTCGGCAATCTGTTCGATCGCTGCCAACGCCAGGAAAGGATAAACAGCGGTGGCACCAAAACCGATCAGGGTCGCGATCTGGTGCGGGTCGCGGGCACTGCCAGTTTCAACAATCAGTTGGGCGTCGCCGCGAATACCCAGGCGGGTAAGGTGATGATGGACCGCACCGGTGGCCATTAACGCTGGCACTGGAATCTGGTCACGATCCAGATTTCGGTCGCAAAGAACGATAATGGTTTTACCGGCCCGAATAGCTTCCTCAGCCCTGCTGCAAAGGCCTTCGATTACGTGCTGAAGGACGCTGCCGTCATCTAGTGGACGATAGTTCAGGTCGATGGTCTCTGCGGAGATACCGAGATGGTCAAGGGCCTGAACCTGATGGAACGCACGCCGGGTCAATACTGGAGTATCGGTAGAAACCTTGGCAGCGTGTTCCGGAATTTCATCAAAGACATTCCCAGAACGGCCAAAATTGGTGGCCAGCGACATCACGATGTTTTCCCGCAAAGGATCAATAGGCGGGTTAGTGACCTGGGCGAAGGATTGACGGAAGTAGTCGTAGATGGAGCGCACCTGCCGTGACAACACGGCCATGGGGGTGTCGTCGCCCATGGAGCCGGTTGCCTCCTGGCCGTTGTCGGCCAGTGGGCGGAGCACCTGGGTTAGCTCTTCATAAGTGAGGTTGAAAAATTTTTCATAAGTTCGCAGCTCATCGCCGTGAATCGCCTCGCCAAATTCCGGCTGAGAGCTGGCCGGGCAGTCAATGTCGGCCAGGTTATGGCTGAATTTTTCTAGCCAGGTCTGGTAAGGGTGACGCTGAGCCAGCATGCGGTCGATATCGGCCGGCATTAGCAGTTCGCCGGTCCAGGTGTCCACGGCCAGCATTTCGCCCGGTTTTAGTCGGCCTTTGCTCAGTACCTCTTCCGGTTTGTAGTCACGCACGCCAGTTTCTGAAGCCAGAGTAATGGTGCGATCAGTAGTGATTACCCAGCGGGCGGGCCGCAGACCGTTACGATCAGTCCGACAAGCAGCATAGCGACCATCGGTGAGCACAATGCCTGCAGGACCATCCCAAGGTTCAGAAATCATGCTGTGATAGCGGTGACTGGCGCGCAGGTCGTCGCCCATATGCGGGTCGTTCTGCCACGCCGGTGGAATCATCAGCTGCATAGCGCGGAAGATGTCCATGCCGCCCGAAAGCAGCACATCGAGCATGTTGTCCAGGCTTTGTGAGTCGGAGCCGTCGCTATTGACCACGGGTAATATGTCGTCGACATTTTCAAACAGTGGGCTTGCAAATTTACTGCCCCGGGCCTGTGCCCAGAAACGGTTGCCCTGCACGGTGTTTATCTCGCCGTTGTGGGCCAGATAGCGAAATGGCTGCGCCAGTTTCCACGACGGGGAAGTGTTGGTGGAAAAGCGTTGGTGATAAACGCAGATTGACGAAGTAAACCGTGGGTCACCCAGATCAGGAAACAGTTCTGGCAACCGCGCCGGCATCACCAGACCTTTGTAGGAAATCACATGGCAGGAGAGGGCGGTAACAAAAAAGCTGGAGTCATCAGCAAGCGCTTTTTCGGCGCGTCGACGAGCAAAATAGAGATGACGGTTGAAATCCACCTCATCCATATCGTCATCGCCGTTAACAAAAATTTGTTCTATTTGGGGCTGGGACTTTACCGCCTGTTCTCCCAGCGCTGCCGGGTTGACCGGCACGGTACGCCAACCCGCTACCGTTAACCCTTCTTTAGCCAGTTGCTGGTTGAGCTCGTTGCGGGCGCGGTCGGCAAGTTTTTCATCTGCATCCAGGAACACCATCCCGGCTGCGTAGAGTTCTTTGAGTTGCAGGCCCGACTCAATCGCCACTGCGCGCAGGAACTCATCGGGTTTGCGGATCAGAAGACCGCAGCCATCACCGGTTTTGCCATCGGCGGCAATTGCACCGCGATGGGTTAATCGTGCCAGTGAATTGATGGCAGATTGGACCAGGCTGTGGCTGGCAATACCATCCATCTGCGCGATCAGGCCGAAGCCACAACTATCGTGTTCGAATTGCGGTCGGTAAAGACCGTTATGAGGTTTGCTGTTGTGCATAAATTCTCTTACAAATGTCCGTAGTGCTAATGCCGGCAAAGCCAACGCTGAAATTAATCTTTGCGCCGCGCTGTTATGTCTACGAAGCCCGGTCTTGCAGAGGGCAATCAGGCCTGCTCCGTGGGGAAACGTAGTTCATTAACCGTTTTTGGTGGTTTTGAAAACCAGCGCAACCAGCGGTGTCTTTGGCCAGGATGTCCGGTGTTTAGGCGCTTCCGTACTCTTACGCGAGCCGCGGATCATACAATCTGTGGCCATTTATCTCAATCAATAGATAGTACACCGACGACGGAGTTTTCCTGCAGGCAGTGCCCAAACGGGCTTGCTACGGCAGATCGGCGGTCCTAGAATGCCCGGCTCCCTTGCTTGACTGCAGACGGCATCAAATTGGGTGCCCGATTGTAGAAATAAAAACCATTAAGTAACTACCAGGAGAAGATGATCATGGCCCATGAATTACCCGCACTGCCTTATGCACTGGATGCCCTGCAACCGCATATTTCGCAGGAAACGCTCGAATACCACTACGGCAAGCACCACCAGACCTACGTGACCAACCTGAACAAACTGCTTGAGGGCAGTGATCAGGCCAGCGCAAGTTTGGAAGAAGTGATAAAAAACTCGTCCGGCGGGCTGTTCAATAATGCCGCTCAGGTGTTTAACCACACCTTTTACTGGAACTGCCTGAGCCCCAACGGCGGTGGCGAGCCTACCGGCGCGTTGGCTGACGCTATTAACAAAGCATTCGGTTCATTTGCTGAGTTCAAAGAAAAATTCAGTGCAAACGCTATCACCACCTTCGGTTCTGGCTGGGGTTGGCTGGTGCAGAACAGCGACGGTTCAATCGAGCTTGCCAGCACTACCGGTGCCGGATGCCCGCTCACCAGCGGCCAAAAGCCATTGCTGACCTGCGATGTATGGGAACACGCTTACTACATCGACTACCGCAATGCCCGGCCGAAATATCTGGAAGCCTTCTGGAATCTCGTTAACTGGGATTTCGTGGCAGCCAACCTTGGCTAAACGGAACTGCTAAAAGAATATTAAAAATCCCGCCACTGTGCGGGTTTTTTTTAGTGTTTTTTTAGGGGGGAAAAGCGGATGAACATTAATTTTAGCCTGCGTAGTTGGTATTTGATCCAACTGCTGATTATTGCCGGGTTGATCGGTTTCGTGCTGTTTCTGCAGCACCGGCTTGGGTTAGAGCCGTGTCCACTCTGTATCCTGCAAAGGGTGGTGTTTTTTGGACTTGCTGGAGTGCTACTGATTGCGTTTTTGCACGGGCCAAAAGATTGGGGACGATGGGTTTATGGTTTGGCTGGTGGGTTAGTTTCAGTCATCGGTGTCGGCGTTTCTGGCTGGCACCTGAGGTTGCAGAACCTGCCCGCTGATCAGGTGCCAGCCTGCGGGCCAGGCCTCGATTTCATGATGGAGAACTTTCCGCTTGCAGATGCCGCGCAGATGATTTTTCAGGGATCTGGAGAGTGCGCCGAACAGCTGTGGAGTTTTCTTGGCCTAAGTATGCCGGCCTGGGCATTGGTCTGGTTTCTGCTGCTGGGAATTGGCGCGATCTTGCCACTGGTACCGAAATGGCGGCGGTGGGTGCTCTCCGGCAACTAGGCACTTCTCATTTGCGATGGGTGACCTGGTCGCGAACATAGACCGGCTGGGCCTGGTCGGCGCTGACTGCTCGATCGCGATAGGCGATGCCAGTGGCCAGCTCAAGCAGCGCGCGAGCGTCGGGCCGGCAGGCAGAGAGTTGGCGGTTTATCCGGGTCGCGATGACGCTGTTCATTTCTTCCTGATAAACCTGCCAGCCATTGCCGGCGGCGATCCAGTCGTTGCCGCTGAGTTGGAAATGGTCGTCGAAAGTGTGCGGTTTTATCACCTGCTCAATGGTGATTTCTTTAAGTGCTGATGCCATAAACTCGTAAATGCCGACGTAGATTTCTGCCAGGCGGGCATCCTGAGCGACGATAACCCGTTGAGTCATTTCTGTGCTTGATGTTTCGGCGATAGAGGCCTGCGCCAGCGCAGCGAGGGACGAAACCGGCAGCACCGGAATATCGAGGCCGTAACCCAATCCCTGGGCAACACTGCAGGCGACCCGAACGCCGGTGAAGGAGCCGGGGCCCTGGCCGAAAACGACCCGGTCGATTTGCTTACGGGAGATACTAGCGTCGGCCATTAGTGATTCGATCATCGGCAATATCTGCTCGGCGTGGCCCCGGGGCTGGTCACTGATCAGTTGCCGGGTTTGCTCGCCACAGCGCAAGGCAACGCTGCATTGCTCGGTGGAGCTTTCAATCGCGATGATGTTCACGAGGTATTACCGGCGGGCTGGGAAAAAAATGCGGCGGCTGTGTCGGCTTTTTCGGTGACGCGCATCGGCGGTAACGCAGCGACAAAGGATTTGCCGTAACTGCGACTGCGCAGACGAGGATCACAAATCATCAACAATCCGCGGTCTGCGTGGTCGCGGATTAGCCGTCCGGCACCCTGTTTCAGACTGATGATGGCGCTGGGCATTTGTAGATCGCGAAACGGATTGCCGCCGGCGCGACGCATAGCGTCGATGCGCGCTTTAATTAATGGTTCAAACGGGCTGGCGAACGGCAGTTTGTCGATGATGACGCAACTAAGCGCTTCGCCACGCACGTCGACGCCCTGCCAGAAGCTGGCGGTTGCCAGTAGTACCGCGTTGGGTAGCTGCTGAAATTTATCGAGTAGTTTCGCCTTGGGTAGATCGCCCTGAATGAGCAGGGAAAATTCGGTTTCGTTGGCGAGCAGGGCTTTGGCCCGGTGCAGGGCAGCATAGCTGGTAAACAGCATGAACGCCCGGCCTCTGCTCGCTCTGAGTATCGGCAAAGCCGCGGCCACCACCGCTTCGGTGTGGCGTTCATCGTTGGGCTCGGGCAGGTCAGGCGGCAGGTAGAGCAGCGCCTGGTTGGCGTAATCGAAAGGGGTATCAAGCAACAGAGTTTCGCTCTCCTCCAGGCCCATGCGCCGAGTGAACAGGTCGAAGGTTTCGCCGGCGGCGAGGGTGGCGGAGGTGAATATCCAGCTACGAGGGTGGGTGTCGTAGGCCTGCTCCATCCGCGGTGATATTTCAATGGGGTCGTTGTGCAAGACGAAGCCACGACCCCGTATTTCCAGCCACTGGACGTTACCCTCGATCGGCGTTGCGGCGCTGTTTTCAGCCTCAGCCGCAACGGCCGGGTTTTCTGATTCAGCTGATGGGGTAGGCGGCATTAACTGCATGGCTTGCAGGGTGGTGATCATGCGCTCTGCACGGTTGCCGCAGTTGTCGAGCTCTTTGCTACGTTGGCGATGCGACTGCAGGCAATTGAGCATCGTCTGTAGCGCTTCTATCAGATCGTTAAGCGCCAATTTAAGATCTGGTTTGCGGATCAAATTGGCCCAGTCATCCCGGTTGTTGAGCTGCCCAAGCAGCTGGGTAAGGTCGTTGGTGGTGACTTCTAGTTGCCGCAGCCGAGGCTCCAGGTCGTCAATGTCGCCGGGGTTTTCTGCCTGCAGGTCACGGCTCAGGTTGATCAGCTGGCTGCTGCTTACCTGCTCGCCAAAAAACTGGGTGGCCACGTCGGGTATCAGGTGGGCTTCGTCGAATATCAGCACATCGGCGTAGGGAACCACCTCGCCAAACCCACTTTCGCGTACTGCCAGGTCGGCAAAAAAGAGGTGATGGTTGATCACCACCAGGTCGGCCTGCTGAGCGCGGCGGCGAGCTTGAAGCAGCGGGCAGTCGTCAATGTCCGGACATTCCTGGCCCAGGCAGTTGTCGGCGGTAGAGGTGACCTGAGCACGGATTGCCGGGTGGATTTCAACGCCGGGAAAATTGTCCAGATCGCCGTCCGCGCGGGATTGAGCAAACTCCCTTATCTGGCGGAGTACCCGCCAGTCTTTTTGGCTATAACTGCTACCAGCGGCGGTGGCGTGGCTGGCCTCTGCTCGTTCTAGCCGATAGGGGCAAATATAGTTGGTGCGGCCCTTTAGCAGGGCAATGCTTAAATCATGACCAATGAGTTCGCGCAGGGTCGGCAGGTCGCGGGTGAAGAGTTGATCCTGCAGGTTGCGCGTGCCAGTCGAGATCAGCGTTTTCTGGCCGGCGAGCAGGGCGGGCACCAGATAAGCAAAGGTTTTACCCACGCCGGTGCCGGCCTCGACCACCAGTTGTGATTGCTGCTCGATGGCACGGGCAACGGCGCGGGCCATGTCGGTTTGTTGGGGGCGGGGAGCAAAGCCGTCGATCTGCTGGGCAAGCAGGCCATCTGCGCCCAGCACCTGGTCAACTTCGTAGATATCTACAAGCGGGTCATTCATGGGTTGTCATGCATTTAAGATAGGTCATGGTAGAAATAGCTCGGTGAGATCATCAAGAAACCGGTGGCCGAGCTCGGTGGGTTTGAGTTGCTGGTCTACAATTTCCAGCAGGCCGCGGTCGCGAGCTATATCGATGCGCGACAACAGCGCGGCTAAAGGCAGGCCCGTGTGGGCGCTAAACAGGCTCAGCGGTACGCCATTTTGCAGGCGCATGGCGTTAAGCATAAATTCGAATACGGTCTCTGCCGGTGCAAGCGTACGGGTTTCGCTGCGGGCATCGCCGCTTTTCGCCGTTTGCAGGTAGCGCAGGGGGTCTTTGATTTTGCGTTCGCGGATGATCTGGTCGGGGAAAGAAATTTTGCTGTGGGCACCAGCACCGATGCCGAGGTAGTCGCCAAACTGCCAGTAGTTGGCATTGTGGTGACAGGCCTGCCCCTGCTTTGCAAATGCTGAAACTTCGTATTGCTCCAGCCCAGCCTGTGCCAGAGCAGCGTGCAGCTCATGCTGCATATCGGCAACAAGATCATCATCGGGTAGCTGCGGCGGTTGTCGGGCAAAGGCGGTGTTGGGCTCCAGCGTGAGCTGGTAGAGCGATAGATGCGCTGGCCCGAAAGCGAGAGCGCTCTTTAAATCCTGCAAAGCCAGCTCCAATCTTTGTTCCGGCAGGCCGAACATTAAATCGATATTGAAACTGTTAAACCCGGCGCGGTTGGCGGCTTCAATCGCACGCCGTGCCTGGGCGGCATCGTGAATGCGGCCCAGCTGTTTAAGTGCGTTGTCGTTAAAGCTCTGCACGCCCAGCGATAGTCGATTGACGCCAGCCGCACGAAAGCCGGGTAGTTTGTTCTGTTCGAGCGCGCCGGGGTTTGCTTCCATAGTGACCTCGGTGAGGTCATTAAAAGGCAGTCGCTGGCGGATGTTGCTGAGAAGATTGTCAATACCCGCTTCGCTGAACAGGCTAGGCGTGCCGCCGCCGATGAAAATAGTGCTCAAAGAGCGTCCCCATATTTGCGGCAGGTGGCTCTCAAGGTCGGCGATTAGCGCATCAATGTAATCAGCTTCCGGCAGGCCGGCCGCCGCGCGGGGGCGGGAATTAAAATCGCAATAGGGGCATTTCCGTTCGCACCAGGGGATATGCACGTACAGGGCCAACGGTGGCAGGGTGGTAAACTGGTGCGTCATCTCCTCAGCCTTTTTGCTGAGCGGAGTCGGCTTGTCAGGCAGGTCGAAGTTGTTAGTGGGAGTGATCAAATCAGGATGGTTGTTGTGGATATAAACGTCGCTAATCAAGCAAGCCGGAGAGAGCCGCAGTATAACTTTGCCGCTCTGGGTCGGGGCGGAATAGTTTGTGTGGCACTGATGCTATGGGTGTGCGCAGCGGATATCACCCAAGCGGCAGGGTTATCGGCAGCATTCCAGACTTATGGCGGGGGTGACTACGGTACGGCAGTTGTACCACCCAAACCCCTGCCGGTTATTGAATTGGTTAACGAGCTGGGCGAGCCCTTCGCGACAACAGACCTGAAAGGTCACCCGACAATTCTGTTTTTTGGCTTCACCCACTGTCCGCATGTTTGTCCCACTACCCTG